>CAZMOG010000051.1:0-14179 GCA_964567845.1 uncultured Odoribacter sp.
ACTCCAATGGGTTTGGATAGAAGAATCCGCCTCCGTCCAATGAGATTCCTGAAAGAACACCATTGTACAATGAACGCTCCAATACATCGATATACTTAGACTCACCATGCAACAAGAACATTCTCTGGTTCCAGTAAACCATAGCGATAGCAGCACAAGTCTCGCAATATGCAGACATATTTGGCAACTCGTAGTTCTTTCCAAATGCCTCACCGCTACCTGTAGAACCTACACCACCGGTTACATACATCTTCTTACCAACTACATTCTCCCAAATACCATCGATAGCCTCGAAGTACTCCTTATCACCTGTCAAAGCAGCAACATCGGCAATACCTGTGTACATATATGTAGCACGTACTGCGTGTCCTACAGCCTCATCCTGCTCAAGGATTGGCTTGTGTGACTGGCTATACTCGCTTCTGTTACGACGTGGACCTACATAACCACGCTTATCCAAGAAGTATTTAGCCATATCAAGATACTTCTGATCTTTGGTCAATACATACAACTTAGCCAAAGCCATCTCTGCAATCTGGTGTCCTGGAACGTGAGCCTCTTGACCCTCACCATCACCAATCTCGCGGCAAACGCAATCTGCATAACGGATAGCAATATCCAAGAAGTTGCGTTTTCCTGTAGCCTGATAGTGAGCAATAGCTCCCTCTACCATGTGACCCAAGTTATACAACTCATGGCTCAAATCCTCAACCTTTGACCAACGCTTTGGTCCCATCCAGTTATGAGGATGCTCAGGGTTCATTGTTCTGAAGGTGTTCAAATAACCATCCTCCTCCTGAGCTGAAGCAACGATAACCAAAACGCTATCGATATATGCTTTCAATTTTGGATCATCGTAGGTCTGCAACAAATAACTTGCACCCTCGATTGTCTTGTAAACGTCGGTGTCATCGAATGACAAAGTTCCCTCCTTAATTGGAGTAGAAACACCTGTACGCAATTGCTTAGCAGCATCGTCAAAGTTTTTGTAACGATCTGTCTCCTCACATTTGCTGAAAGCCAATGGAATTGTCACATCGCGGCTAGCCTGCAATCTCTGTCCCCAGAATGTATCGGTAACCTTTACCGATGTAAAAGGAACCGGAGAGTAAGGATAACCGGTCTGAGCAACTGCAGCAACTGCAGTCATAGCCAAAACGGCTGCACTCATCAAAATTTTCTTCATACTCTGTTTTGTTAATTGTTTATAGTGTTATTTAGTTATTACTCAACTGCCCACTCGTAAATTCCTGCAAATTTACCATCTTGCTGGTCAATTTCCAACTTAATAGCTGTGGTTTTTACTGACTTAAAATATACTGTATTTGCCACACGCATCTCAACAGGGTACTCTGACGGGTTCTGAACAGCTACCCACTCACCCTTGTCATTCTTGTAGTATGCTCTCCAAGCCTTTGGTGTTGCACACTGCCCCCAAGGTTGATCATCGTGCCAATATACTGTGCAGCTTGAAACCTCTTCCGGTTGCTCAAACTCGTAAGCAATCCACTCTGTTCCACCACCTTCTCCATCGCTCCAACGGCAATATGAAGCAGATCCGTCGCGTTGGTTTCTTGGAACTCTACCATCGTTTACTGCAGCCAAAGCATCCTTTACAGAACCTGTAATCTTCGATGTCGATGCAATTGTTGGTGCAGGAGCAGCTGTAACAGCACTCAAATCCTGTGGCAACCATACCAACATCTCTCCACGACCACGGTGTGCCCAAGCATAGTAAGGAATCATTGTCAACTCCTTAATCTCGGTCTGTAGATTTCCTGACTTATCGTAAGCAATAGTTTGAGCCGAGGTCTTAATAATATTCATACCATAGCTGTTACCACCAGCCTGAATATGGCCGTCGCTATACTCAACCTGGAATTTTGGCTTCTGATTCAAAAGAACGCTTCTTACAGAGAATCCTGCATTATCAGGCCACTCAGCACAATATACAACAGGACCATTCTCGATAGCCACTCTACCCTTATCAGCCTCTACATTCTCGTGAGCACGAACAAGTCTTGGAGTCATGTCGAAATGAACGGTAATCTTATCACCCTTCTTCCAGCTTCTCTGGATTGACATATAACCATTCTCCAACTCAGCATCAAGAACCTGACCATTAACTGCTACAGAGTAAGAAGGGCGCTTCTTGTCTGCATATTTATAAAGGTCACTTGGAACCACCTCGTTCTGAACCCAACCCGGGATACGCACCTTAATTCCATACTTACCCGATGTCTTAACATCGATATCAACATCGCCGTTCCATGGGTAATTTGTGTTCTGAGTCAACTTAACGGTGCGGTTAGCCAATTTAATTGTAGCATCGCCACCTACGAACAAGTTAACATATACATCATTTCCGTGTGACGCATAAATATATCCCGGCAATGATGGGATAAAGCGGCAAACATTCGATGGGCAACATGCACAACCGAACCATGCTCTACGCTCGTGCTGTCCCATAGACTCCAATGGGTTTGGATAGAAGAATCCGCCTCCGTCCAATGAGATTCCTGAAAGCAATCCATTGTAAAGAGTACGCTCCAAAACATCGATATATTTAGACTCTCCGTGCAACAAGAATAGACGGAAGTTCCAATATACATTAGAGATAGCAGCACAAGTCTCGCAATATGCTGTCATGTTTGGCAACTGATAGTTCTTTCCGAATGCCTCACCGCTGTTGGTTGAACCAATACCACCGGTGATATACATCTTCTTACCAACTACATTCTCCCAAATTGTATCGATAGCATCGATATACTTCTTCTCGCCTGTCAAAGCAGCTACATCGGCAATACCGGTGTACATATATCCTGCACGAACTGCGTGACCTACAGCCTCTTTTTGATCAACAATCATCTCATGAGATTGACAATACTCCAATGATGAGCTGATCTGCTCGTCAGAGTAACGCTTGCGGTTAAAGTTCATACGGCGTGGACGATTGCCATTCTCAGGCATATTCTTCATCATCTCGGCCATTCTCTCCTCAGCCTCTTTTTTCTGTGTCTCAACCTTGGCCATATTCCAAGAACCATCCTCGTTGATGTACTCCCAAACATTGTCAGGCATTGACATCAAACCGAAGTCGTTCTCCCACTTCTGCTGAAGCTTCAAAGTTGAATATCTGCTGTACTCGTTATCAAGTCTCTTCTCTCCACGGTGGTCAACGAAGAACTTGGCCATATCCAAATACTTCTTGTCGCCTGTGCAAACATACAATTTTGACAATGCCATCTCAGCAATCTGGTGTCCGGGAACAACGGTAACCTTACCCTCGCCATCACCAATCTCGCGGCATACGCAATCTGCATAGCGAATGGCTATATCCAAGAAATTACGCTTTCCTGTTGCTGTGTAGTGAGCAATAGCACCCTCGACCATGTGGCCCAAGTTATACAACTCATGGCTCAAATCCTCGTCGAAAATCCAACGCTTATCACCCATCCAGTAGTGTGGATGCTGTGGATTCTGGGTTCTTGCTGTATTCAAGTAACCGTCAGGCTCCTGAGCAGAAGCAACGATAACCAATACGCTGTCGATATATGCTTTCAACTTTGGATCATCATAGGTCTGCAACAAATAACTTGCACCCTCGATTGTCTTGTAAACGTCGGTATCATCGAATGACAATCCACCAACTGTAGCTGTATCGCCTGTCTGCAAATATCTTGCAGCATTATCAAAGTTTTTGTAACGACCAGTCTCCTCGCACTTACTGAAAGCCAAAGGAATTGTTACATTACGGCTCGCCTCCAATCTCTGAGTCCAGAAATTGTCATGAACCTTTACTGAAGTAAATGGTACGGGCGAATATGGGTATCCGCTCTGTGCGCTAACGCTCACTGCAAAGAAGAGCGAAAGAGCTGCCATCAAAAATTTTCTCATAGTGTTCTGTTTATGTTGTTTTACTTTGTTTATTCTATTCGTTATTCCAATCAGGAGTCTCGTGACCCAACAGGTGACGAACAAAGAAGTCACGACGCTTACGCTCACCGTATGTTCCACCCATTGTGTGGCGCTCATTCGGCAACATAATGAACTCAAACTCCTTATTTGCCTTAATCAACTCATTTACAACCTGTAGGGTTGTTGCAGGATCTACATTGTTATCCAACTCTCCAAGAATCAACATCAACTTACCCTGCAATAGGTGAGCATTCTCCATATTTGAATTCTCGGCATACTCAGGTCCTATTGGATATCCCATCCACTGCTCATTCCACCACATCTTATCCATCCGGTTATCGTGGCATCCACAAGCAGCAACTCCTACCTTGTAGAATTCCGGATGGAACAATAATGCTCCCATTGCATTCTGACCTCCTGCTGAACATCCAAAGATTCCTACACGGTCAATATCCATGTATGGATACTTCTCGGCAGCAGCCTTCATCCAAGCAATTCTATCAGGGAAACCTGCATCCTTAATATTCTTCCAGCATACATCGTGGAATGCCTTTGAACGATTGTATGTTCCCATTCCGTCAATAGCTACAACAATAAATCCAAGCTCAACCAAATTTGAGTAGTAGAATGGAGCTATTGAGAAGTCCTTTGGAACATGGTTATCATGTGGTCCGGCATAGATATACTCAATAATCGGATACTTCTTGTTAGGATCAAAATTAGCAGGACGAACAATTGTTCCCCAAATGTCGGTTACACCATCACGCCCCTTAGCACAGAAATTCTCAGGCATCTGCCATCCCATCTCCAATGCCTTTGAAACATCGGCCTTCTCCAACTCGGCTATAAGTTTACCGGTCTTTCCACAACGTACAGTGAATACAGGTGGACAATCAGGTCTTGAATAGAAGTCTGTCAAATAGCTCTTATCATGGTTGAATACAACCTTATGGTTTCCATTATCGGGAGTCAAACATATCAACTCGCGCTTGTCAATGTTCAACTTGTAAACCTTCTCCAAATATGGATCCTCGCCCGCATCTTTTCCAACAATTGTCAAATATGCAACACGAGCCTCATTATCAACTGAAATCACATCCTTTACAACGAACTCGCCCTTTGTCAACTGACGCTTAACAGCGCACTTCTCAACATCATATAGATACAAATGTTTCCAGCCATCACGCTCTGAAATCCATAACATCTCGTTATCATTCAAGAAGTGGCTATATACCATGTTATAATATATAAAGGTATTGCTCTGCTCATCAACCAATGGCTTACACTCTCCTGTTGTTCCATCCACTTTGTAAACAACGTAACGTTGGTGTCCGCGTTTGTTGTAGCTGAAAGTGAAATAACTTCCATCCTTGCTCCAGCGAGCACCTCCAAGGCTATACTGCATTTGAGGCTCATCAAACTTAACCTCTATCTTCTTCATTCCATCGATTGTGAACAATGCCACATATCTGATATCCAATGCATCGCCGGGCTTTCTGTAATCGTATGTCTCAATTTTTGGCTGCAACTGATCACTTGGCGATGACTGTACCATTGTCAACTGACGTGTCCACGCAGGGAAGAAGCGATTTGCCACAAACTTCTTAGAATCCGGAGACCACTGAACCCATGGCTGATAGTACTCACCAGGATTTCCATCGAAACTCATTTGAGTCTCCTTCTTTGTCTCTACCTCACGAACCCAGACGTTGTTGTCACGAACGAAAGCAACATATTTTCCATCGGGCGATGGGATTCCCTCTGCTCTCTCGTTTCCACGACGAACAGAACCCCAATAACCACCGGCTCCATTACCGGGACCACGACGTCCCTCGAATGCCTTCTCGTCGGTTATCTTATTGCTTTTAACATCCCAAGTATACTGGGTATTGCCAACTACAAACGAATAGGTTGTTTCATTCTCGGCAGTAATATCACGGAAAGGCCATGAACCCACCTTTACCTCATTACCGGTCTTTGCAGTCAACTCTTTAGCCATTGCATTTTTGTCAAATGCACTCTTTTTCTGACCGGTCTCTGCATTCACTACATAGAATTCTGTCCCTGTAGGGGTGTTTACAGAGTAGATAAACGAATTTGAATTAGCTATGGCACGGGAATTTATGTTACCATAAAAGTAACCTGCGCCATACTTTCTTGCAAACTGATCGACAGCCTTGTATTTGGCCTTATAATCCTGTGCGTGAGACGATAGCACCACCAACAATGCCATCACAATTCCCAATAGTTTTCTCATAATTTTCTGTTTTAACATTACAGTTTGTTGTTATTTGATTTGCAGTTTTATTCAAGGAACTAAAGTAGTGAAAAATATTTAACATACCAAAAATATATTGAAATAATGTACAATTTTCACAATTAAATTATCAGTTGAATAAATACAAACAAAAAATGATTATCTTTACACTCGAATATACACTCGCTAAAATGGTATAAAATAACAACAAACAATATAAAACAGACAAAACTATGTTTAGAAAAGAGACCTACATTCAGCGCAGAGCTGAGTTAAAAAAAAGAGTTCAGAGCGGTATTCTGCTCTTCTTGGGTAATGACGAGGTTGGAATGAATTATGCCGACAATGGCTATTCCTTCCGTCAGGATTCAACATTCTTGTATTACTTCGGTTCTGATTATGCCGGCTTGTCAGCTATTATCGATATTGACAACGACAAAGAGATTATTTTCGAGAACGACCTTACCATTGACGATATTGTATGGATGGGAACCCAACCAACAGCAAAAGAGAAGGCAGCGTTGGTTGGAATAAATGAAACCCTTCCTGTTGCCGAGTTAAAAAACTATCTTGATAAGGCTGTAGCAAAAGGACAGAAGATTCATTATCTTCCACCATATCGCGGTGAGCATTATGTAAAACTTCTTCACCTTTTGGGAATTGCTCCAGAAGCACAAAAAGAGGGAGTTTCTGTCGAGTTTATCGTTGCTGTTGCAGATATGCGTAACCACAAAACAGCCGAGGAGATTATCGAGCTTGAAAAGGCTGTAGATATTTCAGCTGATATGCACATCGCAGCAATGAAGATGGCGCGTCCGGGGTTGAAGGAGTACCAGGTGGCAGCAAAAATAATCGAGGTTGCCCAATCACAGGGAGGAGATTTGTCGTTCCCTATAATTGCAACCATCAACGGCCAAACTCTTCACAACCACTACCATGGAAATACCATGCAGGCAGGTCAACTGCTTTTGATTGATGCAGGAGCAGAGCTTACCTCATCGCACTATTGTGGTGATTTGTCATCGACATGTCCTGTATCTGAGCGCTTTACAGATCAGCAACGCATGATTATGGACATTCAGGTTCGTGCTCACAGAGCAGCAGTTTCAATTTTGAAACCGGGAGTTAATTTCAGAGATGCACACGTTGCTGCATGTACATCTATTGCAAACGATATGAAGGCATTGGGCTTGATGAAGGGCGATATTGATACTGCCGTTGCCGAAGGCGCACACGCCTTGTTCATGCCTTGCGGATTGGGCCACATGATGGGTCTTGATGTTCACGATATGGAGAACTTGGGCGAGGTTTACGTTGGTTACGGTGGAAAGCCAAAGAGTACTGTATTCGGATATAAGTCTCTACGTTTGGGTCGTGAAATGGAACCTGGTTTTGTATTTACCGTTGAGCCTGGAGTATATTTCATTCCTGAGTTGATCGATTTGTGGAAGAGCGAGAAGAGATTTGCCGAGTACTTGAACTTCAATGAGATTGAGAAATTCAAGAGCTTTAGCGGTTTGAGAAACGAGGAGGATTACTTGATTACCGAGGAGGGTTGTCGCCGTCTTGGTAAGTACGTTCCAATGACTCCTGATGAGATTGAGGCATTGAAAGCTCAATAAAGAGATTAGTAGAAATAATACGACAACTTTTTAGTTTGAGTGCTGCGGAGGATTCCTGCGGCACTCAACTTTTTTATGGTTAATGTATCACCTTCCGGTAACTCTCTTTTGTATTCAAAAATCAAGACAAGAGTCTCATAATCAAGATACGGATGTCGCAAAAGATTCTTAAAGGTATAATCACCTATATAGCGTTTTACAATGAGCGAGGTATCAACACCAATATATCTGCTCATCGAGTCAAGATTGAAGTATGTTAAATTCAACTCTCGCAACTGTCTGACATCAAAGAATCCACCCAAACGACTACGATAATCAATTATTTTTGAAGCATAGTACCCTCCTATTCCACGCAATGAGACAAGCTGCAAACTATCAGCTCTGTTCAACTCCACGATTATCGGAGTTTTGGCCTTTCGGATTTTTACTGCAGAATTTTTTGCTTTACGTACATCTGCAACAGTTGGAGCGCGAAAAAGAGAGTCAGGCAGCAAAGAATCCGCTCTGTACATAGAGTCATTAAGCGGCAACGTATCATCATCTTTTCCCTTTATTATCAATGGGAAAAGAAAGAGCAGAAGAATTCCAATTGTCAAATAGTACAGCCCTGTTATCTGTTCGCGAGTAAAAAGCATCATGTTTTATATTATGTAATGCGCAAAATTACATAATATTTTCAACCCGCCAACTACTTTTTATCTTTTTTCTTCTTGAAAAACGAAACGTAACGACGTATTAATTCCTTAAAAGTATCAAATTCTGATTGATAAGATAATCCAATGCCCTGAATTGTTTCTGTACTGTAGTACAATATCTTTTCATCGGTATGTGAATAGGCCTTCAAATGCAAAGTTCCCTGCTTATTCAATTTTACATCAACATCAAAATCACCTGCAAGTTGATTACTATTTGTTTCGACCATTGCCGCACTATTGTTATTCATATTGACATTACCATTTGCAGAGATAGTCATTCTATCATTGAAAAGTCTCGTACTCAAAGCCAACTCCAACTCATCACTGGTTATCTCATCGCCCATTCTGTAGGTAACACCCAAATCAAAATTGTTCGAGAACTTCGAAATCCACTTCGATAGTTTGGTGCTTACCAACTCTGTAAGCGTTGTAATTCCTGCTGCACCGGCCTGATTGGCAATAGAGCTACTTGCCAGATAATCGGGAGCTGTGAATTTATTCATTACCATCAACGAGAATACCTGTTTGTTTATCTCGTCCTGGGTCGAGAACATATTTTTAATATAACTCTTGGTATGGTTATCAAGTGTCGGAAAGTCAATATCCATTCCAATCACAGGATTGGTCAATTTATCAGTAAGCTTCAATTTACACTGAACCGGAACCTTACGGCGAATATCAGAATTCTCGGTTTGGTCATAACTTCCTGCCGAAGCATACAACTCATAAAGCGAGGTTCTTAAATTATACTCTGCACTAAGATTTAGGGTTGCATCGTATGGAGTTCCATTCCATATAATTGTACCTCCCTGCTCAAGTATAAAGTGTTTATTCCAGATTCCTCCCAAAGTAAAAAGATAATCACCATCAATAACCTCATACTCGCCCGACATTCCCAGATTATCATTTTGGTCAATGGTAAATTTCAAATTGCCATTTCCAGAACAGGTTAAAAGATCTCCAATTGACGGGTCAAAAATAAGTTGAACCTCTAAATTATCGTTCACTTCGATATTGGCATCGAGATTCAAACCACTAAACGTAGTCCTCTCTTCCTGAACATCTATCTGCTCTCGAGGTGCTACAAAGGTAAGTATTCCCGCATCATCATTAACTCCCGACACCAACGGCAAATACAACATAGAACTTCCGGCAGTCATCCAATCCACAGCCAAATTGGTCTCACCGTTCAAATTATCAGCATGAGCATATCCACCTATACAGAGTCGGCCATAAAAGCTATCATTGTACGATGAATTTGTGTTCATCACAGTAAATCGGTCTGTCAGGAGTGATACATCATATCTATTGTTAAACAATTCATAATAACCATTTAAGGTTGCGATATCTCCGTTAACATCATGCATAACAAAGTCTTTGAAATCAACTTTGTTTCCCTGTATTGACAGATTGTCGTTTATCATAAACGATGTTCCAAGTGCATTTACCATCATCTGCACAGAATCCAAATATATCGAACCGAAGAATTGTGGATTATCCAATGTTCCGATACACATAACCTCGCCAGAAATACCTCCGGAACTACCCGTGATATACTCTCCAAAATAGTCATTCAAACGGTTAATTCTAACAGTTTGCAACTGTACCTCCATATCAAGAGAATCTGTATCGGGACTATAAGTTGCATAAAGCGAGAACGGGATATTTCTGTCATAACGATTCTCTCCACGCAATATCAAATTCTGCGACTCCTTATCCCATATAGAATTGACACTAAGCACTCCTAAAGTATCAACACCTATTCCCCAATCATCAAGCTGAATACCTACTTCGAAATAGTTATCCTGACCGGCAGTATAGTCCGATATTATACAATTTCCGGACAGATTACCAAAAAGATTTGCCCGTTGCATTCCGGGAACAAACATTGATAGTCTGCGTAATGAAATATCATTAACATCGATAGCCATTTGTTTGGTGCTCTCTTTTGCAAGCGCACCATTCAAATGAACAAATGAACTACCTTTGTTTATACTGAAATGGTCAACCTGCAACTCTCTGCCGCGAAGAGCAACATTCGAAGCCGCAATATTCCATACACTATCGCCAAATACCATAACTCCATCATAGAGTTTCATATCGGAACACAACTCATTGCTTACCGGATCACGGCTGAATTTGACGTCAAAACGAATATCTCCTGAATAACTCTGCTCTCCCCAGTTACTCCAGAAAATTCTGTTATGCACCATATTATTTACGGCCGAGGTTTCATTCATTAAATTATACATTGAGACAATGGTATCGACCTTTATACTTTCAGCATCAACTCTTGCATAGAGTGAATCAACAGAACCATTAAGTTTAAGGTCAAGAGCACTTACCTGAAGCAAATCAAATCTCAAAGAATCGGAAACAACCATAACACTCAAGGAATCCCTATCCGTAAAATCCATTCTTACCATAGTGTTATTCTCAATATAGTAATTAGGATTTAATATCTGAGTAACGGTATCTACTTCCATACCAATTATATAGGCCCTAAAATCCAGTTCATCAAACAATTTATCGGTTGGCCTTTGACGAGAAGTTTTTACACTTGGATTCAACGCCGGAATATAGTGAGTATAAAACTTATTCCACAATTTTTTATTGTATATATCCATTAAATGTCCCTCGGCATACATTGACACCAACTCCGAATTTAGCATCAACTCCTGCCTCCCACCATCGGTCTGTAACTCCGCCAATAAAGTATCAATTACAAAGGCTCCGCGACTATTAGAATATGCTATATCAGAAAGATATAGTCGATTATATCTATTATCATTGGTTCCTGCGGCAAGATATTTTGCATTGACACCGACAGTCTCTGCACTATCGGCTATTGAATATCCAAAGCGAGACAGATTATCAACATATACCGAAGCTGTTGCCGAGACAAAATCAAAGGCAGTAGCTGCTGTTTCCGAATCACTTTCAATTGTCATTACAACATCGGCAAACACTCCATTATCATCGGTCTGTGCAAGAATGTGATTTACATTGTTATCCAACATTATATATGCCGATAGATTTTGAATTTTATCATTACCTAAAACAATGTATGGCCACTCTGTCTGTACTCCCGTATATATATTCAAGCTATCACGTGCACCCGAAAACTCTCCATAGAGCGAAGCCTCGCCCAAATCATCAACTCCGGTCAATACACCCATATCAACCTGACTCATGCTGAAATTTCCCCAGAAATCGCTAATCTCAATTCCTTGTGTCTCACTGCGTCCCATTGAGACCGATATATCACCCTTAAAGCCGTTTGTATTAGTACGAGCCTTAACATCAAATTCGGTAAAGGTTCCATCGAAATTCAAAAAATCGCCACGAATCATTTTGAAATTCTTAATGGGCGAGGGCACAGGAATATGTCGCTTAAACCAAGGCAGATAGACTGTAGCCAACTCATGTGGAGAGAAGTAACCGTCCACAATATCGATATCGAAAACCGTTGTATCAACGTATGGTAAGCCATAGGTTTTAAAGGAGCCTCTGAATCGGGTATCCCGATCAATTCCCAATCTAAGATTTCTGCCCTGTAAGCGGTCTATGGTATTGTCAACCACTCCACTTACATAGACGGTATTTTCAATTCCACGCAGCTTTCCATTGAAATATGCAATATCGCGGAAATTCACGTATGAACCATCCTTTATCAGATAGGTTTGAAATATCTTTTTACAATAATCTCCCCATGACTTTCTAACTCGGGAATCCCACTGGAAGGATATACGACTTAAACTTACATCGCTCTCTTTCAAAGCTATTTGTGCGTTGGTTACCATTACATGCTCCTTCATAAAATGCAAATCTCCCTGAATATTTTTACACTGCAAACCACTCTTTTCGGTAAAATTCATATTTCGAACCGAGAAGGTTGCAGTATCGCCGAAATGAATGTTACTTAACTCCGCATTCCAATGAAGACAATCGATATCGGTCCAGTTCACTCCATAATCGCGCGGAACATACAGACTGTTTATGTAGCGGAAACGGGAATCTCTAATCTCAACCCTTTTTAGATTTACAAACCAGCTTTTTGCATTCTGAATATTTCTCTGTTTAAGAGTATCCAATACCGTCTTATTGACAATTGTATCAACAACTTTTTTAGGACCTCCACGAAGAGAATCTATCAATCGGGAGATATTTGTTCTGCTAACTGCATTTGTGTCTGCATCGCGCCAAACAACAAACTCAGCACCGGTAAATTTTACCGATGAGATCTGCATATCTCTTTTAACAAAATCAATACTTCCAATCTGCAACTCCAACTCATTAGAAGACAATAGTGTATCTCCCTTGAAATCGCGTATCAAAAGGTCTTGCAGCTTTAATGAACGAATAGGAACAAAATCTACTTTACCTACCGATATATCCACCCCTTTTCCAAAGTACAGGACAGATGTAAAGGCCTTTACTATTCCGGTTTGCACAAAAGGAACATGCAACAGTCCATATGTAATGACTGTCGCCAATACAAGGGCTACCAAAAGGCCCCAGAATATATTGATAAAGCGCTTCAAACCTCTTCCTTTTCCTTGCAAAGGTAATGTTTTCACTCGATTTTTTTATAATTTTGCACCCAAATTACGGAATATGAGCATTATCATTTTGGGTATAGAATCATCGTGCGACGACACCTCTGCATCAATACTTATTGATGGAGTTGTTATGAGTAACGTTATTGCAAGTCAAAAGGTTCACGAAGCATACGGCGGAGTGGTTCCTGAATTGGCCAGCCGTGCACATCAACAAAACATAGTTCCCGTTGTGGATCAAGCTATTAAGCAGGCGGGCATAAATGCTGAAGAGATTAACGCAGTGGCCTTTACACGTGGTCCGGGATTGATGGGGTCACTGTTGGTTGGAGTTTCATTCGCAAAGGGTTTTGCAATGGCACATAACATTCCGATGGTCGAGGTAAACCACCTACAAGCACATATCCTGGCAAATTTCATTAAAGAGCCAAATATCGAGAGCAAGCACCCCTCGTTCCCATTCCTGACACTTCTTGTTTCAGGAGGAAATTCACAACTTGTTGTGGTACACGACTATCTAAAAATGGAGATGATTGGTCAAACTATCGATGATGCTGCGGGCGAGGCCTTTGACAAATGCGCAAAGGTGATGGGATTACCCTATCCCGGAGGTCCTGTAATAGACAAATTGGCTAAAGAGGGTACTGCTCGATTCCAATTCAATAAACCTACAATCCCGGGATTGGATTACAGCTTTAGCGGATTGAAAACAAGTTTCTTGTACTTCTTACGTGATCAGCTTGCACTAAATCCGAACTTTATTGAAGAGAACAAGTGCGATTTGTGTGCTTCGCTTCAAGAGACTGTTGTTGATATATTGATGAACAAACTTAAAAAGGCAGCAAAACAGACCGGCATTAAACAAATTGCTATTGGAGGTGGTGTTTCTGCCAACAGTGCCTTGCAAGCAGCAGTCCGTAAAGAGGCACAAAAACGTGGCTGGGATGTGTTTATACCACGCATAGGTTTTTCAATTGATAATGCTGGAATGGTTGCCGTTGCCGGCTACTACAAATATCTTGCAGGCGAATACATCGGCCTCGATGCCGCTCCATTTGTCCGCACTGTGATATAAAATAAGGGGCCGGGTCAAAAGTAATTTTTGATCCGGTTTTCTTTTGTTTGTCA
>CAZMOG010000052.1:0-13871 GCA_964567845.1 uncultured Odoribacter sp.
TCTATAATTGAGAAATTTACAGCGTTTTTACCAACCGTTTTTGTCAATTATACCGTTACTTTTGTTATCTCTTCCTTTTTCACTTTTCACAATTCTCTAAAAGCATCATCAATGCTGCGTTGGTAGCTTTGCTTATGTTGCGTTCACGGTTAGTAGAGAAATGAAAACACTTTGCAATGCACTCATTGGGCCCTGCCACTGCAATCCAAACCGTACCTACAGGATTAACCTCATCACCTCCGGTGGGACCGGCAACTCCGGTTGTTGCAACTGCATAATCACTACCGGCAAGCGTACGAACTCCCTGAGCCATGGCCCTGGCAACCTCGCCACTTACTACTCCAAACTGCTCTATCAAATTGGCAGGAACTCCCAATATTGAACTTTTAAGTTCAGTTGCATAACTGACAACTCCTCCAAGGAACCACTCAGAAGCTCCCGGTAACATTGTCAACTCATGAGCAATGTTACCGCCTGTACAACTCTCTGCGCACGATAGAGTCATGCCACTGCTCTTCATCATTTCAGCCACCTCAATTGGCAAGCTCTTGTCTGCTCCATGCTGGATTTTCAACCCCTGCAAAGCATTCTCTAACTTATGAGCATACTCATCCAAAAACTCTACGGCATGACCATGTGCAGTTAATCTTAACTTAATCACACCATATTCAGGCAGATATGCCAACCCAATTCCCTCGGGCAGTGAATCCTCGAAACTCTCCAATCGGATAGCCAAATCGCTCTCGGTTATTCCATATACTTTGTATATGGTGTAATCAAGTTTTAAATCCGGGAAGTGTTCAAGAATCACCGGCATAACCCTGTTCTCCATCAAAAAGATCATCTCCATCGGCACACCCGGAAGCGAGAAAAGAAGCTTTCCGCTACTTTCGAAACACATTCCACATGCTGTTCCAACATCATTTTTTAAAAGTCGACAATTTTCGGGCTGAACCGCCTGCCCCTCATTCAAGGTGTTCATCTGCAATGATTTCTTGGCTAAGATATCCAAAAGCCATTCGTATGCTTCCGGACTATGCACCAAACGAGTGCCGAAATAGTCGGCCAAAACCTGCTTTGTTTTATCATCGCGTGTTGGCCCCAGACCACCTGTTAAGATTACAACATCGGCTCGACCCATTGAACGTTCCACCGCCTCTTTTATGGCCGATGCCTCGTCCTTAACCGACATCATTTCGACAACCTCAAAACCTGAGTCGGTCAACTTCGATGCGATAAACTTTGAATTTGTATCCAAAATTTGTCCCATCAAAATCTCATCGCCTATGGTAACAATTACTGCATCCATTTTCTAAAAGCATTAATGCAACAAAGTTAAAACCAAATCACTAATTTTGCCATATCAACACAGAAAATTTCTACAATGGAGAAGATTGTTCTGCATACATGCTGCGCTCCATGCGCATCTGCAATAATAGAGTATCTGCTTAAACAGGATATTGAGCCGATTATCTACTATTGCAATCCCAACATATACCCCATTGAGGAGTATGAGAAGCGTAAAGCCGAGATAAGCCGCCATGCAGTACAACTTGGACTTCAAATCATTGATGACAATTACAACCATCGCGAATGGCAAAATGCAGTTAAAGGTTTAGAGTGTGAACCCGAACGAGGAAAGCGTTGCTTGGAGTGCTTTAAATACCGATTAAACCGTACTGCGGCATGGGCAGTACGCAACGGATATGATATTTTTACAACAACCCTTGCATCATCACGCTGGAAATTGCAAAGCCAAATCGATGAAGCAGGTTTTCATGCCGAAGCCAACAATCCGGGTTCAAAATATTGGGACAAAAACTGGCGTAAAGGAGGATTGTCGGAGCGTCGTGCACAGCTCATAAAAGAGCTTGGCTTCTATAACCAAACCTACTGCGGTTGCGAATATAGTATGAGAAAACCATGATACACCTAATAACTGCCATACTATTCGGTTCACTCTTTGCAATACTGTTTAAACTGTTTGCAAAGCATGGAGTTAATGCCATTCAAGCCATCATATTCAACTACGTTACCGCTATTTTAATTGGCCCATTAACCAACATTATTAGAGGCGAGGTTGCATTTTCTGCACTCTCGGCAGTTCCTCCTCTTCCTGCAATATTGACAGGACTCTTTATGGTTGGAGGTTTTATTGCCATGAGCAATGCCACAAAAAGTCATGGAGTTGCAATTGCCACCATTGCAACAAGGGTATCATTTATAATTCCTACCATTTGCGCCTTTCTGTTTCTTGGCGAAAAATATTGGGAACCGGTAACCTCGATTTTAGTTATTGTATCACTCATTTTAATATTCTTTACCAAGGGCTCAGGCTTTAACTTAAAGAAATGGTACAACCCTCTATTGGTGTTTCTATGCTACGGAGTTGCCAATTTCCTACTAAAATATTGTCAATCACAAATTACAACAAACAGCGGATTGCTTGCCCTGACAACTGTCACATTCACCTCTGCACTTGTAATTTCACTTCTTCTTGCACGCCTTCAAAAGAGAGGCCTCGCCCAATTCAAGTGGAAGAATTTGTTTGCAGGAGTTGTGTTGGGAGTTACCAACATTGGATGTACATACTTTTTGTTGAAATCCCTGACTCAATTCTCTACAGCGACACTCTATCCCATTTACAACATTTCCATTGTAATTATTGGAGTTATTGCCGGCCGTCTGCTATTTAAAGAGCGACTTAACACCTTACAATATATCGGTATAGCCCTTGCCATCACCGCCATCATCATTGCTATGCTTTAATTTGTTGTTTACCAACCCCCAAATCCCGTTAAGATGCCTTCGGCATTCAGCTTGCACGATTTTTCTTAACTGGTCACTCCTAACTCCAAACCGTTAACTATCTGTAACCTTTCCCTTTCCACTTCGTTAACATATAAAAGCATCTTTAAAATTAACAAAATGAAAAATGAGACAAAACTCACCAACAATAGCGGAGCTACCGTAGGTGATAACAGAAACGTTCAGACAGCAGGACCACGCGGGCCAATGCTTATGCAGAATGTCTGGTATATGGAGAAACTGGGCCACTTTAATCGCGAAAGAATTCCGGAAAGGGTTGTCCACGCAAAGGGCTCAGGCGCATTCGGGACCTTTACGGTAACACACGATATTACCCGATATACTAAAGCGTCGATATTTTCAGAGGTAGGCAAGCAGACACCACTTTTAATACGCTTCTCTACAGTTGCAGGTGAACGTGGAGCTGCCGATACCGAACGCGATGTGCGGGGTTTTGCCATTAAATTTTACACAGACCAGGGCAACTGGGATTTAGTTGGTAACAACACCCCCGTATTCTTTATTCGCGACCCAGTAAAATTCCCCGATTTCATTCACACGCAAAAACGAAATCCAAAAACCAATCTTAGAAGTGCCACTGCCGCATGGGATTTCTGGTCATTATCGCCCGAGAGTCTGCATCAGGTCATGATTCTTATGAGCGACCGCGGTATTCCTCAGAATTACCGCCAGATGCACGGTTTCGGAAGCCACACCTACAGTCTTATAAATAGTGATTACGAACGATTCTATGTTAAATTCCACTTCAAGACACAACAAGGAATTGCCAATTTTACCAATCGCGAAGCCGAAGCGATTGTTGCCAAAACCCGTGAATATTCACAACAAGATCTGTACGAAAATATTGAAAATCACAACTTTCCAAAGTGGAAATTGTACATTCAGGTAATGCCTGAACAACAGGCCGAGACATATCATATCAATCCATTCGATTTGACAAAAGTCTGGCCTCATAAAGATTATCCGTTAATCGAAGTCGGCATTATGGAACTAAACAAAAATCCTGACAACTACTTCGAGCAGATTGAACAGGCAGCCTTTAATCCTGCCAATATTGTTCCGGGAATTGGATTCTCGCCTGACAAAATGTTGCAAGGACGACTCTTTGCCTATGGCGATGCCAACCGACACCGTCTGGGAGCCAACTTTGCACAATTGCCTGTAAATGCTCCACGCTGCCCTGTTCACAACTACATGCGCGATGGAGCAATGAGCATAGGAAATGGAGGTAACGAGATTAACTATCATCCCAACAGCTTTGAACCATTCGACGATGACACGCTTCTAAAAGAGAGTCCGTTAAAGATTTCGGGCGAGGCCTACGCCTATGATCACAGAAGCGATTGCGACTACTATTCGCAACCCGGAGCCTTATACCGTTTAATCCCCGAGGAGGAACGCCAACGACTTATTTGCAATGTAACCGAATCAATGGATGGAATACCAACAGCAATAAAAATCAGAGCAATTGCACGCTTCTACCAAGCCGACTCCGATTGCGGAATCCGCCTGGCAAAGGCAATGAACATCGATATAAAAGTTATTGAACAAGAGGTTGAACGCCAAAAGGCTATTGACGCGCAATTCTCTCAAGATTGTAAACAGCCTGCAAAAGCTTAGTTTTTAACAGTTGTGGATAGTCGGGATTATCATTCAAAAAATCCATGACTATCTGCAACGCCTCCGGGCTTCTGTGACCCGATAAAAGTGAAGCACACCACCCCTTTGGGAAGAATATATCTCCGGTACGCTGCACCTCTTGAAGCTCCATCAAGGCCGGTAAGATATACTTGTTTGAATATGGCTCACGGTATCGGCTGTTCAGATATGACAAAGCACTCTGCACCCAAGGCTCCACCGCCCTATTCTCTGCAACAAGCAGTGCATTAAATACCGAATCCATTACAAGTGTATCCGAGCTACATGCCGGTGAAACAAAATCGTACCTACGCAACACGTCGGGATTGATAATTCTGCCACGCTGTGTCTCAATAATGTACTCAGCACTATCCGGCATCTTTATAGCCAACGAAAGAGCCAGATTAATATAGTTATTATCTGTCAACTCCTTATTGGTACGCCCTTTCCAAACATTATAAAAATAGTTAACGTACTTATCACTACCACAAGCCGTTGACAAACCTCTATAAATTAATCCACGAATAACACTATTTTTATGCGATATTGAAAGCTCAAACAGATCATTCTCAATCCTCTCACGCAACTCATCGGGAGCATCTGCTAAAAGTGTAAACAGATGATTTACAATAGTATTACATATCTGTACATCGGTCACCAATTTAATTCCCTTTAAAAGAGAGTTATAGTAATCCGTATATTCAATCTCTTGGTTCAAATAGGCCTCGTATAACTGCATCAACATTGGCTGTCTCTCTCTATTAGTCATTGTACTATGCCAATACTTCAATACATAGTCGATATTGGGCGTGGTTATTCTGCCATATCCCATTCCATTAATATTCGGAATCAGCAATGTAAAATTCTCTCCCTCATTATGACGTAATGGTATCTCTCCCTTGTAAATATCAATATCAACACGCTGCTCATTTCCGATTCCGCTTGCCATATCCATAACCAATACATGAAAGCTTTGCGGCCACACCAATCCACGCCCCTCGGGATCAACATGCTCCACTATCAACTTTGAACTATCCAGACTTAATTTCAAATGCGGCATTCCTTTCTCTTTTACCCACACATGGCTAAATCCCTCGATATCAAGCTCGGGAGCATGAGCCGACATTATTGCTATCAAATCATCCCACGTTGCATTGGAATGATAGTAGGTACTTAAATACTCTTGAATAGCTGCTCGGAAACGTTCACTTCCCATCATCTCCTCCAAATTACGCATCATTACCGGCGCTTTGTCGTAAATAATATTTCCATACAAAAGACCTGCATTCTGCATATTATCAAGTTCCTGCTGAATTGCATTTGTCCCTGAAGTTCTATCCTCGGCCAAAGCAGGCTCGATGTACGAGGTCATAAAATTCAGATTATGGTCCAACTCCGGAAACTCCGGCTCAATAATCTTTGCTGAGATATAGTTCGCAAACACCTCTTTTGTCCAAACATCGTTAAACCACTTCATTGTAACCAAATCTCCGAACCACAAATGGATATTTTCATGAGCAATGGTCGATGCCCTTTGAAAATAGTCTTCGGGAGTTGCGTTCTTCTCCTTAAAAACCACATGATCAGCATAGAGAATTGCTCCCGGATGCTCCATACCTCCGAATTGGAAACCTGGGATAGCAATCAAATCATTCTTGGTATATGGCATTGGAATTCCCGTATAATCCTCTAACCACGCTACAGACTTAAAGGTAAGATCCACCACATCGGCAACCTGAGCCACCTTATATGGATCGGTTTCACGATAATACATATTCACTGTATCACCACCACGCACTTCGGTATAACATTCAAATTTTCCTGCCACAAACGAAAAATGATATGTACTTAACGGTAGCGAGGGCTGATCCATAAACCTACTATTACTTACTGCAACCCAACCATCAGGGGTATTTAAAGATAACTTATATATGCTCTTCATGTCCGGTTGATCAAAACATGGATATATGGTTCTTGCTCTATCGGGAACTGCCAAAGTATACATATACTCCGGATTTCTGTTTAAAGAGCGATCTCCTGCAATAAAGTCTATTTCTAACGACACACTATCAGATAGAAATTTTCCGGGAACCACAATATGTTCATTACGGTAGTACCACTCAACAGGCTCACCGAAAAGTTTAATATCGATAATCTGCTCAATGCTATCAGCCTTGAAATCTATTTGCAAATCCCTATCCGACAAGTAATTAAAACTTAAAATCTCTTTAGCTCTTACCATAGAATCGAGAGATTCCGGGATATAGAATTCCAAGTCATAATGCACATTTTTAATGTTAGCCGAACGCATTTGTGCCAACTCCCAACTAACTCCGGTTTCAATATGTTCATGCTTACCACATGAAAAGAACACAACCGCAACAAATAACAATGCGATTATTGATACAACTCTATTTACATTCATCATGAATCTATTTCATTTGTTAAAAAACATCCTCATAAACGAGATAAACAAAATTATGAAATATATTGCTATTTTAAATCTTAAAAAATCAGTTAATTAATCTAAGAAACTGTTTTTTTTCAAAAATTATTAAGAAATTCTAACATTTATTGCATAATTAAAATTTGATTAGTACATTTACAGACGAAATAAAACAAATTATAAACATACTAAAAAGGCAGATTATGAAAAAGTTTTTTAGAAACGCGCTTATTGCTGTTGTACTAGTTGGTATGGGAGCAATGTCAACCGGTTGCTACGGTTCATTCGCATTGACATCTAAGATGCACGGCTGGAATGGCCAGGTATCAAACCACAAGTTTGTCAATGAGTTGGTATTTATTGCATTCTGCATCGTTCCTGTATATGAGATTTGTGCTGTTGCAGATGCACTCGTTCTTAACTCTATTGAGTTCTGGGGTGGAAATAACCCTGTTGCAATGGAGGAGGGTCAAATTGAGGAGAGCAACGTTAAATATAAAGGTACCAACTACCGCGTTATCAAGACTCGCAACAACATAGCTGTTGAGGCTATCAATGGTCCACAGAGCGCATCTTTCCGTTACTTCCCAGAGGAAGAGGAGTGGTATTTGATGGATGGTGATCAGAAAGTTGAGACTGTTAATATTAAGGGCAACAGAGCAATGAAACACCTTTCATAAACTCAAAATCTTAAACAAATAATTCCCCGTGACTCCAAAGTTTCACGGGGAGTTTTTATTAATGAGCTTTTCTCTTTTTAAATACAACCCAATTGGTCTGATATTGAGTATCAGGGTATTTATAACTTAACTCGTATATTCCTCCGCTATCTTCA
Source organism: uncultured Odoribacter sp. (assembly GCA_964567845.1). Classification (GTDB taxonomy): domain Bacteria; phylum Bacteroidota; class Bacteroidia; order Bacteroidales; family Marinifilaceae; genus RGIG9079. The sequence continues at coordinate 7,749 of CAZMOG010000052.1, forward strand.
CGAAGCCACCCCCACGCCCAATTTCCCATATCAAGATATAAGGCTTCAGTATAACCCATCTGAATGATTGCATTGGCAAAATCTTTACATGTTATCTTATCGAGCGATTGCACTATAGATACAACATCTCCTTTTACACATAATGCTCTATAGAAGTTCAACTTATTGAATGGAATATATTCTGCCAACTTACCATCTTCAACCAAAATAAGTTGCTGAAAAAAACTGCCCCCCTGCTCCATTGCAATCTCTTTATGCTGTTGTACACTCTTTCTGCCATCGGAAGATATGTGATTATTATTACCTATAATAAATGTATCTCCGTACGAAGCACAATAACCCGTACAATATTTGGAAGAGAAACCTTTCTTAGCAATTCCATTCACAACATAGTTACCACAGACATTGAATGGCTTATAGTAATTGAGTCTCTCACCGGTAAAGGTTCCTGCCACCGATAAAACTATATCGGAATCTGCAATATTGGGGGCAACCGAATCTACAAAATGGATATTTACATTGTAAGCATCAATCACCAAATATGCTATCTGATTTACACGATGCGTTTTATACTCTATGTAATGCGTTACTATATGAGTTGTATCGGCAACTTCATGAGCAACATCGGTATCGGTACGGTGATTTACAAGTATATGGGATATAATTATGACGAAGAGGAGCAGTAAACCTGCTCCTCCCGCCACTATATATCCTTTTCTACTCTTCATTGCGAAGAATGGATTATTTATCCTTTACGATAACATCGTGAGCACCACCTTCGACAATTGAGGTCGATGAAACCAATGTAATCTTTGCATCACGCTGGAAATCAGGGATAGTAATTGATCCACAACTACACATTGTAGAGATAATCTTTCCAAGAGTAACCTCAAGATTATCTTTCATCTTTCCTGCGTATGGAACATAACTGTCAACTCCCTCTTCGAACTTCATGGCACCGCCTTTGCCACCCATATCGTAACGTTGCCAGTTACGGGCACGGCTTGAGCCCTCGCCCCAATACTCCTTAACGTAATTGCCGTTCAAGTATAGCTTTTTGGTTGGCGACTCATCGAAACGGGCAAAGTAACGACCCATCATAAGAAAGTCTGCACCCATTGCCAATGCCAAAGACATGTGATAATCGTGAACCAAACCACCATCGCTACAGATTGGTACATAGATTCCTGTTTTCGCCAAATACTCATCACGAGCAGCAGCAACATCAAGAATGGCAGTTGCCTGACCACGGCCAATTCCCTTCTGCTCACGAGTAATACAAATAGAACCACCGCCTATTCCAACTTTAATGAAATCAGCTCCGGCCTCTACTAAATAGTCGAAACCCTCTTTATCTACAACATTACCGGCTCCAACAAGCACCTTGCCATTATATTTCTCCTTAATCCAAGCGATTGTCTCTTTTTGCCACTCTGAGAAACCATCGGAAGAGTCGATACACAAAACATCTACCCCGGCCTCGACCAAAGCAGGTACACGCTCTGCATAATCACGACTATTGATTCCGGCACCTACCAACAAGCACTTTGTCTCGGGATCAAGCAACTCATTTGGATTTTCACGGTGAGAATCATAATCCTTACGGAACACAAAATATACCAAGTGTTGATCCTCATCGATAATTGGCAATGTATTCAACTTATTGTCCCAGATAATCTGATTTGCCTCTGAAAGCGAGATTCCCAATTTACCAACAGTCAATTTCTCAAATGGGGTCATGAAATCCTTAACCAAGGCATTACGACCATCATGATCCAAACGATAATCTCTGCTTGTCAAAATACCAAGAAGTTTACCGTTTGCAGTACCGTCGTCGGTTACTCCCATTGTTGTGTGACCTGTATATTCAATAATCTTCTCAACCTCTGCAAGAGTTGCATCGGGACGAACATTTGAGTCACTTGGAACAAATCCGGCCTTAAATTTCTTAACACGACGAACCATCTCCGCCTGACTCTCAATTGGTTGTGAACCAAAGATAAATGACAAACCTCCGTTACGCGCCAACTCAATTGCCAATCCGTGATCAGAGACAGACTGCATAATTGCAGATACAAATGGAATGTTCAATGTAATTGCAGGCTGTTCACCCTTCTTGTACTTTACCAAAGGGGTCTTCAAGCACACATTAGCAGGAGTACACTCCTTTGTTGTTAGTCCCGGAATTAGCAAATACTCACCAAATGTACGGGAAACTTTCTCGATAATCTGAGCCATATTCTATAATTTAATTTAAATTTCTTCTTAATCTGCAAATGTACAACTTTCAAAAAACATTTGCAATAGGGTAGCCACCCTTTATTTATCTGATTTGTGTTGCCATATCTGCACCGAGTTCACAATGTTCTGCCACAAAATGTATGCAGCAGGAACAATACATGCAACAGGATTCAGATAGGATTGTGTCATCCAGATGGCAAGAATTGTGTTTTTCTGTCCTAACCCCTGCCCCCCGACTATTGCATCACCATATTTACGACCAATACGACGACCAAGGGTAAACTGAACCAAACATACCGCAAGTGCAGCCACAAGACATAGTGCAAATTGTTCCAAACTCAAAACTCCACTTCCTAACTCTTTAATGATAAATTTTGTTGCTCCGGCCATTACAAACATCAGGGTAATGTTCCACAAATAGAATGTAACTTTCTGAAGCTTTTTCATCTTGTTGTGTAGACTTTTTGAAATTTTCTCAACAATAAGAGCAAGCACCAATGGTCCCAATATCAAAGGTATTACCCTTTTACAGATATAGAATACAGTACCCCAGAACGAGAAATTTTCAACACTGCTCATAAAACTGAAATATATGGGGGCCACTAATGCTGCGCAAACATTACACAACAACAAATATGTTGTCAATATACCAACATTACCACCAAGCATTCCTGCAATAACCGGCGAAGCATTGGCTGTCGGAATAAAGATACAAATCATTACCCCTTGCGCCAGAATTGCATTCAGTGGTGAAAGCAACAAATAACACAAAAGCGATACTCCCAATTGGAAAGTCAAGAGCCACCAATGTAAAGGGGTAAAGTGTAAATCCTTTAATGATACCTTACAATAGGTAAAAAGCAACATTGAAGATATCAAATATGGAGACAAAAACGATAACTCTGCCAACCATCTATATCCAAAAATTCCTGCTGCCATTGCGGCCAGCAGGAATAGTGATTTTAACTGTTGTGACACCTTATTACAAATTTACGTAAAGTTCAGATATTCTAACAATTACCTTAACTGCACTCTCAAGGGTATCAACCGACACATACTCATATTTTCCGTGCATATTCATCGCACCCGAGAAGAGATTCGGAGTTGGCATTCCCATATATGACAATCTTACTCCGTCGGTTCCTCCACGAATAGGCTGAATTGCCGGTTTTACATTACAATCCATCATTGCCTGACGTGCAATATCAACCACAAAACGTACCGGTTCAATCTTCTCTAACATGTTTGCGTATTGGTCACGAAGTTCCAGTTTTACAACATCGCCAAACTTCTTAACCATGTCAGCAACAAGATTCTCAATCAGTTTCTTTCTTCTGTTGAAGTTATCGAAATCAAAGTCACGAATAATCATCTCGATCTCGGTGCTCTCAACCCCTCCTTTGATGGTATATACATGGAAGAATCCCTCATATCCCTCAGTTGCCTCGGGTACCTCACGTTTGGGCATATTTGCCAGAAAGTATTGACTCAAAGCGATAGAGTTTACCATTCTGTTTTTTGCATAACCGGGATGATAATTTTTTCCTATGAAAGTTACCTTTGCGTATGCAGCATTGAAGTTCTCATACTCCAAACAGCCCTTCTCGCCTCCATCCATTGTATAGGCATACTTGGCTCCAAACTTCTCCAGGTCGAAATGGTCTGCACCCTCGCCAATCTCCTCGTCGGGAGTTATGCAAACAGCAATCTTTCCGTGCTTGATTTCGGGATGCAGGATAAGATACTCCATTGCTGTCAATATCTCCGCTATTCCAGCCTTATCATCGGCTCCAAGAAGAGTTGTTCCGTCGGTAACAACCAATGTGTCACCAACAAAATTCTTCAACTCCGGACTACTTTCGAGCGTAATTGCAATTCCCTGCTCCTCATTCAACAGAATATCCCCTCCGTTATACTCCACCAAGCGAGGTTTCACATCTTTACCTGAAAAATCCGGGCTTGTATCCATGTGAGCAATAAAGCCCAATACAGGCACCTCTTTTTCAACATTAGAGGGCAAAAATCCCATTACATAGCTATTCTCATCGACAGATACATCGGACATTCCTATTTCGCGCATCTCGTCGGCCAACTGCTTGGCAAAAACAGTCTGCTCAGGGGTACTTGGTGTTGTATGTGTGTGTGGATCAGATTGGGTAGCACACTGAACATACTTCAAAAAACGCTCTAAAACCTGTGTCATATTTATCTTAGTTAATAAGCTTTTGCAATCAATACTCTGCGGTGAGATGGTTTTCCGGTAACCATACATTTACCCTCCTCCTCTTCACCTTCGAATGGGATACAACGGATTGTTGCCTTTGTATCGGCCTTGATCTGCTCCTCGGTCTCGGTTGTTCCGTCCCAGTGACACAAGAAGAAACCTCCCTTAGTCTCAATCAATTTCTTAAACTCCTCGTAATCATCAACTTTGGTAATCATTGACTCACGGAAGTCGTATGCCTTTTTATAGATATTCTGCTGAATTTCATCCAACAGAGCAACTATCTTCTCCTCAACTCCTCCGATAGGCAAGGTCTCCTTTGAAAGTGTATCTCTACGAGCAACCTCAATGGTTCCATTCTCCAAATCACGCTCACCGATAGCCAAACGAACGGGAACACCCTTCAACTCATACTCTGCGAACTTCCAACCCGGCTTTTGAGTATCGTCGTCATCGAACTTAACAGATACGCCCAACGATTTCAATTTGGCAATAAGTGGCTCAACCCTCTCTGAGATTTTCTGCAATCCCTCGGATTTCTTGAAGATAGGAACAATTACAACCTGAATAGGAGCCAACTTTGGAGGCAACACCAAACCGTTATCATCAGAGTGAGCCATAATCAAAGCACCCATCAAGCGTGTTGACACTCCCCACGATGTGGCCCAAACATACTCCAATTTTCCTGTCTTATCTGTAAACTGCACATCAAATGCCTTTGCAAAATTCTGACCCAGGAAGTGCGATGTTCCAGCCTGCAAAGCCTTACCATCCTGCATCAAAGCCTCGATTGTACAGGTATCCAAAGCTCCGGCAAAACGCTCATTATCACTCTTATGACCCATAATCACAGGCATAGCCATCCACTCGCGAGCAAACTGCTCATAAACATGAATCATTTTCTGAGTCTCCTCGATAGCCTCCTCTTTTGTTGCATGGGCGGTATGTCCCTCCTGCCACAAGAACTCGGCAGTACGCAAGAAGATACGTGTACGCATCTCCCAACGCATTACGTTTGCCCACTGATTACACAAAATAGGAAGGTCACGATATGATTGAATCCAGTTCTTATATGTATTCCAAATAATAGTCTCGGAGGTTGGGCGAATAATAAACTCCTCTTCCAACTTTGCAGCAGGATCAACAACAACTCCTGCTCCATTTGGATCATTCTTCAAACGATAGTGAGTAACAACCGCACACTCTTTAGCAAATCCTTCAACATGGTCAGCCTCTTTTGAAAAGAATGACTTAGGAATCAACAAGGGGAAATATGCGTTATAGTGTCCTGTCTCTTTAAACATGTTATCCAATTGGCGTTGCATCTTCTCCCAAATTGCATAACCGTATGGTTTGATTACCATACAACCACGCACTGCCGACTGCTCTGCAAGACCCGCCTTTACCACTAACTCGTTATACCACTGCGAATAATCTTCACTTCGAGATGTTAAAAATTTTCCCATTTTCTTTATTTTATTTAAAACAAGGCAAAATTAAGGATTTTTTTGAGTATAGTTCCAATAAAAACCACTATTTTTACGCTGTAATTATAAAATGTAGCGCATATGAAGAAAATAACACTTATTTCAGTTTGTATGTGTGCGTTGTTATGCGTATCATGCATATCTCTATACTCAAGCGGAAGTTCGAATAGC
>CAZMOG010000053.1:0-13690 GCA_964567845.1 uncultured Odoribacter sp.
ATCAAATATAGAAGAGGGTGACTCATCAGTCAAAAGACTTTTGAGTCACCCTCTTATTTTATATTACCTCTCACCTTTCAACCCCTCTCTCTCCAACAACGCATCAACTGTAGGTTCGGAGCCACGGAAACGTTTATAAAGCACCATGGCATGTTCAGTGCCCCCTCGCTCCAAGACATTTTTACGGAAAGAGGCAGCCACCTGTGTATCGAAAATACCCCGCTCCTTAAATAGCGAAAAGGCATCGGCATCGAGAACCTCCGCCCATTTATAGCTGTAGTATCCAGCAGCGTAGCCTCCTGCAAAGATATGGCTAAAGTCGGTACAGAAACAGGTTCCCGGAACGCTTGGCATCAGATTAGTCTTAGCCATGGCACGCTGCTCAAACTCAGAAACCTGGCCTACAAAAGGTAAAGTTAATGTATGCCAAGCCATGTCAACAATTCCGAAACTTAGCTGACGGTCACACATATAACCACTTTGGAAATGTGCAGAACGTTTAATTTTCTCAATCAACTCAGCCGGAAGTTTCTCTCCGGTTAGGTAATGAGCAGCCCAATCATCAAGCCACTCTTTCTCAAAGGCCCAATTCTCCATCAATTGCGATGGCAACTCCACAAAATCGCGCATAACATTGGTTCCCGACAAAGAGCCATATTTACACTTCGATAACATACCGTGAAGAGCATGACCAAACTCGTGAAGAAAAGTTGTAACCTCTCCAAAGGTAAGAAGCGAAGGTTTCTCAGCCGTAGGTTTTGTAAAGTTCATCACCAACGAAACTATCGGACGAACATCCTTACCATCTTTCATGTACTGGCCTCGATATTCTGTCATCCAGGCTCCACCATCCTTATTTGAACGAGGGAAAAAGTCCGTATATAGAACAGCCAGAAAAGTTCCATCGGTATCGAACACATCAAATGCCTTAACATCGACATGATATAGTGGTAAATCAGTACGCTCTACAAAGCTTAAACCATAAAGTTTTGTAGCTAAACCGAACACACCGTCAATCACCCTGTGCAGCTCGAAATATGGCCGAAGCATCTCGTCATCCAATGAGAATTTGGCCACCTTCAACTTATTGGAATAGTATGCCCAATCCCATTTCTGCAACTCATCGACAAAGCCCAGGCTTTTCGCAAAATCACAAACCTCTTGTTTATCACGCTCCGCTACCGGATGGCTTGCATTCAATAATTCGTTAAGAAAGTTATTGACCTTTTCGGGATTTTCAGCCATTCTGCGCTCAAGAGCAAACTGTGCAAAACTCTCATATCCAAGCATTTTTGCTCGCTCCAGACGCAAATTCACAATCTCAGTAATAAGAGCCGTATTATCACGCTCATCATCGTGGAAACCAATAGAATTTCTTGCCTTAAAGAGCTTCTCGCGCAACTCACGATTATCCGCATACTTCATAAAAGGCATAAAACTTGGTGCATGAAGCGTAAATACCCAACCATCAACTCCTCGCTCCTGAGCCTCGGCCGCTGCCATCTGAACAACTCCCTCTGGAAGCCCTGCCAAATCACACTTGTCCGTAACAGTCAAAGTAAAGGCATTGGTATCAGCCAAACTATTCTCGGAGAATTTAAGTGACAGAATTGAGAGACGCTCATTTATCTTCTTAAAACGTTCACGCTCCTCGCCCTGCAAATTTGAACCTCCGCGAACAAACATTGTCCAACTATTATCGAGTAATTTTGCCTGCTCTAAATCCAATCCCTCGGCATGCTCCTTAACAAACTTTACTCGCTCAAAAAGTTTCTCGTTCATAGAGACGTACATTGAAAAGCGTGTCAGATCAGGCGATATTTGCTGTGCAATCTGCTGCATCTCGGTCGATGTACATGCCGAGTTCAGATTGAAAAATATGGTCGATACAGTATCGAGCAACTCCCCTGCATACTCAAGAGCCTCTATGGTATTTTCGAACGAGGGCTCATCGCTACTCTCAATTATGGCATTTACGTCGGCATAAGCCTTATCAAGCGCCACCTTAAAGGCCTCGCTAAAATCAGAACTTACAATTTCATTGAAACGAGGCACCTGACGATCAGTCACAAATGGTGCCAACAGGGAATTAACTCTTTGACTCATATTAAGACGCTGTTTTTGGTAAAACTCTATTTAATACGTAATATCCAACTACTCCGGATATAATTGATCCACAAATAATTCCAAATTTAGCCAGATTCAATACATCGGCACTGAACTCTCCATAAGAGAGGTTTGCAATAAAGAGTGAAACTGTAAATCCAATACCACCAAACATTGAAACTCCCAACAGGTTCTTCGCTGTCATTTGATGTGGAGTGTGTAACCAACCACTCTTGATTGAGAGCCATGTAAACGAGAAGATTCCTAGAGTCTTACCAATAAAGAGCGATATTGCTACCACCAATGGTATCCTTACCAAACTTCCCAACGACAAACCTCCTATGGCAACTCCAGCATTTGCAAATGCAAAAACCGGCATTACAAGCATATTGATAATTGGCTGCATTGCCTTATCAATTCTCTGCAATGGGCTAATTACATGGTCGGCAGTACGCTCCATTTCAACAAGCATCTTAACCTCTTTTCGTGTCAACATCACAACCGAAATATGATCGGGCTTGTGATCAGGGAATTGTTTCAAAATATTTTTGACCTTGCTCACAACCAACGTAACATCCTCACGATTGTGGGCAGGAATCATAAACGCAACAAGAACTCCCGCTATGGTTGCATGAACTCCCCAATGCACAAATGTGTACCATGTCATAAATCCGAAGAAGATATAGAAAAACCAGTTGTAAATACGCATACGGCCACCAATAAAAAGGATTGTCAATGGTATCAGTGATAGCCAGAAGTAATGCCAATCCAAACCGGAGCTATAGCACAATGCAATTACCAAAATACCCCCTATGTCATCGGCAACTGCCAATGTAGTCAAAAAAACCTTTAAACTTTTTGGTACTCTGCTACCCAACAGCGACAATACTCCCAACGAGAAGGCAATATCGGTAGCCATTGGAATGGCGCAACCGCGAGTGATATATTCAGGATCCTTTGGTGCCAAAGCAAAGAATATCACCACAGGAATAAGCATTCCTCCTATTGCACCAATGATAGGCAAAAGGGCCTTCCTTAAAGAGTGTAACTCTCCCACCAATATTTCACGTTTAATCTCCAATCCCACCGAGAAGAAGAAGATTGTCATCAGGCCATCATTGATAAAGTCCAAAAAGGTCATAGGGCCATTATGCGAAGCTAACAAATTGTAATCACCAACAATTAACATTAATGGTTTAGCCAACAATTCATCATACCAACCCTTCAAAGGTGAATTAGCAATAATCAATGTTACTAAAGCAACAATCAATAAAATCACACCACCGTTTACGCGCTCCTGCCTATACTCCCATTCGGTGGCAAGCTCATCCCACTTGGACGAGACTCTCTCCCAAAATCGTTCAATTTTATTCATGGTTCGTTTGTGTATTGTGTAAAAAATCTTAAAACGGTGCGAAATTATAAAAAAATCAAAGCAGGCTATCCTCGTCAGCAGAAAAATTTTCCTGAGTTAACTGTATGGAAACGACTGCATTAACTAATGATTCTTCCCACAATGTAGCAACTTTCAAATAGTTATCGGTAAAACCATATATCATGCCACGACTCTCCTTACTTTCAAATAAAACAGGCCTTGTAGCACCTATATTTCTACGTTCAAATTCACACATTTTAACATTCGAAATCTCCAATAATCGCTCAACTCGCTTATGTTTTTCATGCTGGGGAACGATAAAAGGTATCTCCAATGCCTTGGTTCCGCTACGCTCCGAATATGGGAAGACATGAAGTTTCGAAATATCCAGACTCTTTACGAACTCCAAGCTCTTTTCAAATAGCTCATCGGTTTCACCACGCATACCGGCAATAATATCAACTCCGATAAATGCCAAGGGCAAATATTTTCTAATTGTAGCAACCTTCTCAGCAAAGAGAGCCGTATCATAGCGGCGACGCATCAACTTTAAAACCTCGTCACTACCAGCCTGTAAAGGGATATGGAAATGAGGCATAAAGTGTTTAGATTCAGCTATAAACTGAATTATCCGGTCTGTCAAAAGGTTTGGTTCTATTGAAGATATTCTGTAACGCTCAATATCATTGCGCGCATCCAGAACCTTCATCAAATCAAATAAACTTTCTCCATTGGCAACACCGAATTCACCTGTATTCACTCCGGTAAGAATTATCTCTTTTACCCCCTTTGCCGCTAATTCATCCACATCGGCAATAACCTGCTTGATTGTGGCACTACGACTCACTCCGCGGGCGTATGGAATTGTACAATAGCTACAAAAATAGTTGCACCCATCCTGAATTTTCAGGAATGATCTGGTCCTATCCCCATACGAGTATGCTCCATCAAACCCTTTAACCGAAAATATTTCACATCCATGACTTTCACGCTCAGGCAAATGCAGCTCCTGCAACCTATCACACAGGTGCATCTTCTCCTTCGCTCCAACCACACACACCACACCATCCATTGCCATAAGCTCATCGGCACGTAATTGAGCATAACAACCAACCACCGCAATATTGGCCATTGGACTCTTTTTGTGTATATTTCGAATCATTTGGCGTGCCTTCTTCTCTGCCATATCGGTAACGCTGCAGGTATTTACAACTATCAAATCGGGATGTTCATTTCTATTCACAGTAACAGCTCCCAGTCCCTCCAAATCTCTTCGAATTGACGATGTCTCTGAAAAATTCAACTTACAACCAAGTGTTTCAAATGCAACTCTGCAACCTTTTAACTCCATAAATACCTATTTTTCTTACTATGGAGCAAATTTAGCAATTTTCATTACCTTTGCAAAACTATGAAGTACTATGTAATTGCGGGCGAGGCCTCGGGAGACCTGCACGCATCAAATTTGATAAAAGCATTAGCTGAGCAAGATAAGAGTGCGGAGTTTCGCGGTTGGGGAGGCGACCTTATGACACAGGCCGGCTGTAATGTTGTGCGCCACTACAAAGAGACCGCCATTATGGGCTTCATAACCGTACTTACCCACCTGAATGTCATTCAGCGGAACATCAAGGAGTGTTGCAAAGATCTTACCGAGTGGAGACCCGACGTTGTAATATTGGTCGATTACGGTGGTTTCAACATGCGTATTGCCAAATACTGCAAAAGTGTGGGTATCAAGACATTCTACTACATTTCTCCCAAAATATGGGCATGGAATACCGGCCGAATCAAAAAGATTAAGGCAAGTGTCGATGCCATGTATGCAATCTTCCCGTTCGAGGTTGATTTCTATAAGGAGCGAGGCTACAATAATGTTTTCTATGCAGGTAATCCGCTGACCGATGCTATTGCCAACCGTCCTGAGCCGGAATTGACATTCGAACAGTTCATTGCACGCCACAACTTGCCCAACAAGCCACTGGTATCCTTAGTGGCAGGAAGCAGAAAACAGGAACTTAAAAATATGCTTCCCAAAATGTTAGAGATGGTTCCTCTCTTCCCCGACTATCAATTTGTGATTGCAGGAGCGCCAAGTATGAGTGTTGAGGATTACAAACCCTACTTCAAGGAGTTTGAATTGCCAATCATATTCGGTCAGACATACCAGATAGTCTCATTGAGCCGTGGAGCTTTGGTTACCTCGGGAACAGCCACACTCGAAACCGCACTTCTTCATACGCCACAGGTTGTATGCTATAGCGGCGAGGGAGGAGCTCTTTACTATGCCCTATTCAAGATTTTCGTTAAGGTAAAATACATTTCACTTGTCAACCTGATTATGAACAAATTGACAGTGGTTGAGCTGCTTATGCACAAATTAAACAAAAAGAATCTGTATCGTGAAACATGCAAGATACTTAACGATGGAGAATTCCGCACAAACCAATTAAAAGAGTATAAAGAGCTTACAGAAAAAATGGGCGCCCCTGACGCCTCATCGCGTTTTGCCGCCCTTATGCTAAAAGAGTTACGCAAGTAACTCTTTTATTTTTTTACGTAATATATTCCTATTATCGGATTATCATCCTCTTTCAGAGTTTTGCAAATATCACGCAATTGAGAATGACCTTGCACAAAAGGAGAATCTTTCTCATTGATAAGTTCCATAGGCGATACTATACCCAGAAAACCATTATCAGTTGCACTCAAAAGCAAATCAGGATAATACGACAACTGTGTCAATCTGTTACCGAGCAACCTTTTTGAGAAACGATTTGTCGATAAATCACCCATTATTGCATATACATCTTGATCCAAACCATTTATGTAGATACATACATGGTTTTTAGTAGCTGCCACCGACGATACTCCTAATGAATAATTCAACTTGAAAAAGGGGAAAGGATCAGACTCAATATCTATACTTTCTGTAATCTTTTTATAAACCTCGGGTGTTACCGGTTTTCTTACACCGTTTACACTATATTTAGGAACAACCTGATTATCTGAATTCAACGTATAAACCGTGTCATATGCCGGCGAACATACCAACAACCTGTCAGCACCGACAATCGAGGATGTATTATTCTGAAATCTCAAATATTTCCAATCTCTTTGTTTCACAAAGGAATCAACAACACTCATATCCTTGCGCGACAACACATAGTATTTGTATTCAATATCGGGATAATCAGAATAGACCACCAGAAAATACTCACTGTCAATAGGTCTGATATCGGCAATACACTCAGGTTTAAGTACTTTATACAGAGAATCAGACATAGGGAGTGTCTCTATATGCTCACCACTTAATGTATAATGATACCAACTACCCGTATACAAATCCAGATTTGACAACCTACCTTGAACTGTATCTACATACCATACCCGGAGCGTTTGTGGCTCACCCGGAGCTCTTCCTCCGCTAATTTTATTGATATACTTACCATTGCGATCAAAAAGGTAAAGATTCAGTGCAAAGGCTTCATGAACGACAATAATCGAATCGGTTATCACCACCTCATCAATACACTGTAAAAGAGCATTTTCATTGGTTTCCAATGGGATAAACTCGCAGCTATCCGGCTCGCCATTCGTTGCAAGAATATCGTCATCGGGCAACTCAGCAACATTGATAACAATGGTATTGTTGTTTTGTGGCGAGGGCTCACCTTTACACCCTACCAACAAAACAACAACCAATACTAACCAAAATTCTCTCATATTCAACTCTTACTTCGCAAAGTTCTCGGTACCCATGGGCTCTTTCGGAGCTCTCTTACCCGCCTCCTTCAAAAGGGCATCGATCTTCTCTGCCTCATGGAATGGAGCCTCGTACGGACGAAGAGCATTATAACGTACAACACCCTCGGCATCAATGATTACAACATGAGGAATACCGAACACACCATAGTTCTTATCGAAACATGAGCCCTCGCTAAACAACACCTTCCAAGTCATGTTGTTCTGCTTCATAAACTCCTTCATCAACTTATACTCCTCGTCGGGATTATTACGGGTATCTACACTCTCCATACGTCCATCATCGAAACGGCGAACGTGTCTTCCCTGCAAACTTGTAACTCCAAGGATCTCTACATCATAGCCTTTGTAACGCTCTTGCAAAGCTCTGATATTCGGGAATGAACGGAAACAAGGTCCACACCATGTTGCCCAGAAATCAACAACTACAACCTTGCCCTTATATTCAGACAATGGTTTTGTGTTCTTATCACTACTCCACAAAAACTTAATCTCGGGCGCTGTGCAATTCATCAACTCTCCTTTTGCAATAGCAGAATTCAAAAGAGTTTCGTAGTCCTTTCCGTATGAAATCATTGAGCCATCCTTCTCTGCCTCGCCTTGAGCCTGGAACTCCTTATTGCGCTCAATCAAAGCCAATCTCAAACTCTCTAACTGCTCAGGAGTTACATTGGTATCGTTAATGGCAGTCTGGAAGATTCGCATTGCCTTATTCAAACCATTGTTATCCAACTTCGCAGCATTCGGTGTAACGGCATCCACCAATTTTCCCATTACAGAACTTTGCTCCATCTCACCGGTATATGTAATTCCTGCAATAAGTGCATCCTCGGCATAAACGGGATTTTGAATCAACGCTGCAAACATTGGATGTTCAACCGCTTTTAATGCAGTTGCCTCTGCACTACCTTTAACGATAAATGAACATGCTAAAACTGCCGCTCTTGCTCCAATTGTATCGTTCTGTGCAATATACTTCTGAAGTACCTCACCAATTGCCTGCTTCATTGTATTTGAACGGACAAAGGCACGATAATTTTTCATCATCGATAACTGCTCAAAACTTAAATCCTGCAATTTGATTTCGCTTGAATCAAGTATTTGTGCAACCTGCTGCTCCATTTGTTCTTGCTGGATTGTAAAATTGCCAACAACCTCCTGAATTGATTCATAAAAAGCAGTTGCTTGCTCATTGGTTACGGGCTTGACACACCCCACAACGGCCAACACCATTAACGAACAGATCAATCTTTTCATCTTTTCTGATTTTAGTATCTACAATTATTCTTTATTTTTACCTTTCGGCATACTTTTTGCTGCTTAACCTTAGAGTATTCAAACTCTCCATTTTTTCCTAAAAATGGCCTAAAATTCCTTTATAGTACCGGAATTGTGCGGTTTCACAAAGGTAGTTTTAATTTTTTGTAAATTTGCATAAAAGAAATTTTAAATATCGGCAGATGAAAAATATAATATTGAGGGGTGGCATATTAATGATGTTTCTGCTTTGCGGAAACATAGTTTTCGGCCAGGATAGCACTAATATTCAAAACAATAGAGTTATTGAACCTGTCCCATACGGCGATTTTGAGAAGTGGATGGTTCACGAAGTCAAAGAGTCTAAGATTATTGGAGGTAAAACCAAATACACCTACGAAGTTATAGATTCAGATACGTTAAAAAATAATAAACCATTCAAACCCAATGGAGCAACCCCCTGGGCAAACAGCTCTGTTATGGCCCACGTAATGGGTATCTACAAAGCCAGCACAACAATCTTTCCCGAGGAGCGTGACAATGGCTATTGCGCCCGAATGGAGACACGCATTGAAACTGTGAAAGTAATGGGTATTGTTAATCTGAATGTACTTGCTACAGGTACAATTTATACCGGTGAAACATTGGAACCTGTAAAGAGTGCAGATAATCCTCAAAGCAAAATTTCACGCGGCATTCCATTTACTAAACGCCCCACCTCGCTAATCTTTGACTACAAAGTTAAAGTTGGTGGTCAACAATACAGAACCGGAGCAACAGGAGTTGGTAAACCAAAGAATATGGGCACACAAAACCGTGCCGAGGTATATGCAATTCTGCAACACCGCTGGGAAGAGGATGGCAAAATTTACGCAGCCCGCGTAGGTACCGGTTTTAAAGCCTTGGAAGAGGATGTTGAGGAGTGGCAGAACAACTATGAGATTCCCATTCTATATGGCGATATTTCCCAAAATGTCGACTTTGACAAGGCAGCAGACCTCAATGACAAATACGAAACCGAGGAGTGTTTCTATACTCTGAATAGTGCCGGTGAGAATGTACCTATTCACGAGATTGAGTGGGATGGCAGTAAGGAGCCTACTCACCTGATTCTGATATTTACATCGGGCAATGGAGGAGCCTACATTGGTGCTCCCGATGCAATTTTCTGGATTGACAACATAAAACTTGCATATTGACATAAAAAGAGTCGTGCATTGCACGACTCTTTTTATGTCAAGTAGTTAAGCTCAATTATTTACATCTGCTTAATCAAATTCACCATCTCTATTGCACTGGTTACAGCCTCAAAGCCCTTATTTCCTGCTTTGGTTCCGGCACGCTCAACAGCCTGTTCAATTGAATCCGTTGTAAGAATTCCGAAAATTACAGGCACTCCGCACTGCAAACCAACTGTTGCAATACCCTTTGTAGCCTCGTTTGCAACCATATCGAAGTGGGGAGTTGCTCCACGAATAACTGCTCCCAAGCATACAACTGAGTCATACTTGCCACTCTCAACCATCTTCTTGGCTACCAATGGAATCTCGAATGCTCCGGGAACCCATGCAACTGTTATATCCTCCTCATTACCTCCGTGGCGAACAAAGGCATCAATTGCACCTCCCAACAACTTTCCGGTGATAAATTCGTTGAAACGCGATGCCACAATTCCAATCTTCTGACCGGCACTGGTCAAATTACCTTCAATTACCTTCATAATATTTCTGTTTATTATTTGTTACACTTTCTTGGTTTCACATCCTTCAAATCCTTAATGTGAAGCATGTGCCCCATCTTTGCGTACTTTGTGTACATATAGAACTCATTCTTTTCGTTACAGGTCATTTCGATTGGTTCGCGCGATACAATCTCCAATCCATAACCATCAAGTCCTTTAATCTTCAATGGGTTATTGGTCATTAAACGCATCTTACGCACACCAAGATCGGCTAAAATCTCGGCTCCTGTACCATACTCTCGCAAGTCCGCTTTAAATCCAAGAGCTATATTTGCCTCAACGGTATCCATACCCTGATCCTGCAACTCGTATGCACGCAACTTGTTTATCAAACCTATGCCACGACCCTCCTGACGCAAATAGAGCAGAACGCCTCTACCCTCTTTTTCTATTCTGCGCAAAGCCTCGGCAAGCTGCTCACCACAATCACAACGCAACGAACCAAAGGCATCGCCCGTCAAACACTCCGAGTGTACACGGCAAAGTACCGGCTCGGGGGGTGAAACATCGCCCTTAACAAGAGCCACATGATGCTCCTTTGTAATGCGATTCACATAACCATAAGCTTTGAATGTTCCATATTTTGTTGGCAGGTCTGCAACACTCACTCTATCCATCAAACGCTCTGTATGGCGACGATAATTAATCAAATCGGTAACTGTAATTATCTTCAAATCATGCTCTTTGGCAAACTCGCAAAGCTCCTCGGTACGCATCATTGTTCCATCCTCGCGCATAATCTCGCAACACAAACCGCACTCCTTCAAACCTGCAATTCGCATCAAATCAACTGTAGCCTCGGTATGGCCCATACGCTCCAACACTCCTCCTCGACGCGCCTCCAATGGGAACATGTGGCCCGGACGACGAAAATCTATTGCCTTTGCACCATCTTCAACACACTTCATTGCCGTTATTGAACGCTCGTATGCCGAGATTCCCGTGGTTGTATTGATATGGTCTATCGACACGGTAAAGGCAGTGCAATGATTATCGGTATTGTGAGCAACCATCTGCTCCAGACCCAACTTTACTGTATATTCGTAACTCATTGGCATACAAATCAACCCTTTTGCGTATGTAGCCATAAAGTTTACATTCTCGGGGGTTGCGAACTGTGCAGCACATATCAAATCGCCCTCGTTCTCGCGATCTGGATCATCGACAACAACAACAATCTTACCCTGCTTCAAATCCTGCAACGCCTCTTCGATTGTATTAAATATCAACTCTTTATCCATAGTCATATATTATAATCTAACCTTAAAATCCATTCTCCTTCAGAAACTCCAGGCTCAAACCTCCACTCTGCTTCTGCATCAGTTTCTCAACGTAGCGAGCCAAAATATCGTTTTCGAGATTCACAACATCGCCCACCTTTTTACTTGTCAAAGTGGTTTGCTCCTGTGTATGTGGAATAATCGACACCTTAAATGTGCCATTATCTACGTATGCAACTGTAAGGCTCACTCCATCAATGGCAATCGAGCCCTTCATCACAATATATTTCATAATTTCAGGCGAGGCCGCAATTGTTACCCATATCGCATTATCATCGCGCTCAAGGTTTGCAACCCTTCCGGTTCCATCAATATGACCCGACACTATGTGTCCACCAAGACGGTCTCCAACTGCCATTGCACGCTCCAGATTCAAGGGCGAACCTACACTCAGCGATGCAAAGTTCGTGCAACGCATTGTCTCGGGCATAACATCGGCATAATAGCAATCGCTATCCATATCGGTAACGGTCAAACACACTCCATTGGCAGCAATACTGTCGCCAATGCGCGTACCCTGCAAAACCTTTTCGGCTGCTATACAGAGAGTAAAACTCCTTGCCCCTCTCTTAATCGCCTTAACCTTTCCTATCTCTTCAACAATACCAGTAAACATATGCAAATCTATATTATCTATACTCATTATGCAAATCTTCTACTTATTGTTAACATCATCTGCAAAACAACCGATATCTATAGATTTGCATATATTTATATTATCTACCAACCCCCAAACCCCCTTCGTTTGGCTCACAAGTTCGCCTGCACTAATAAGGGGGCTTTACTCGCTTCGCTCGTTAACTCCTAACTCCTAACTGCTAACTAACCTTTCCCCTTATCAACACATCCTCACCGCAACGCTCAACGCGAACATCATGAAGTTCAAGAGCATCCGCCATCATATCAACGCCACATCCCTCAACCGGTGTCTTCGCCTCTTTGCCACCCACAATCTTAGGCGCAATAAAAGCATACACCTCATCAATAGCGCCTGCAGCAACAAACGAATTGTTCAAGGTTCCACCCCCCTCAAGAATGATTGAATCAATCTTCATTGCTCCGAGCTTTTCAACCATATCGCAAATATCGATATGGCCATCACGCTCATCGCACAAAAGAGTCTCTACCCCCAACTCACGCAACCGCTCCAACTTCAAGGTCTGCCCCATTGAGGTATGAGCTACAATTGTTCTATACTCACGCGCGGTTTGAACGATCGCACTATCAAGTGAAATTTTCGCACCACTATCGGCTATAACTCTGATTGGCTGGTGAACCTCGCCACACAAACGGCAGTTAAGCATTGGATTATCGGCATTAACCGTTCCTATCCCAACCATGATTGCAGCAAACTCATTACGCATACACTGCGAATAGTTTCTCGATTCTGCGCCCGAAACCCACTTGGAATCTCCAATATGGGTAGCTATTTTTCCATCGAGTGTCATGGCGCACTTCATGGCAATCCACGGTTTACCCGTTGTGATATACTTCAAGAATATCCGATTCTGCTCCTTTAACTCCTGTTCAAGCAAACCGCACTCCACCTCTATTCCTGCATTTCGAAGAATCTCTATCCCCTTACCGGCAACTTTTGGATTTGGATCAAGAAGACCGACAACCACTCGCGCAACACGATTCTCAATTATCGCCTCGGTACATGGAGGTGTTTTACCATAGTGACAACAAGGCTCAAGAGTTACATACATGGTTGCACCCTCAGCACTCTCGGAGAGATTTGCAAAGGCCTCACGCTCTGCGTGCAACTTTCCATAACAGGTGTGCCACCCCTTGCCTATCACCTTACCATCCTTGACAATAACAGCCCCAACGTATGGATTTGGATGAACAAATCCATGCCCGTTTTCGGCAAGCTCCATTGCCATTCGCATATAGTATATGTCTCTCTCTGTTGCCATAGCTTATAAGTTCACTCCTCGTGACAAGTTGAAGTATTTGTATGTACCGTATAAAAACAAAAAATCCCGAACACAATGTTCGGGGCAACTAACACACAAAATCACCGGGATACATCTCTCCCAATGCCTTCAAACTCTTCTATCATCCGGACTGTACCGTCGGTATTGGAGTTTCACCAATTCAGTCCCACTATTGTGGGAGTCGCGGACTATCACCGCCGGTAGGGAATTGCACCCTGCCCCGAAG
>CAZMOG010000054.1:0-13569 GCA_964567845.1 uncultured Odoribacter sp.
GAAAAGGCCCGTTGCACCCCACATGAAGGGCAATCCCAACCAGTAAGTAATTTAATTGGACACTTCGGGAAATATATTGTAAACGTGTCAAAGAAGGTAAAATAAAGAATACCTGCCACGACCAACATGACAGGTATTACTATTCTAAATATTCTGACAAATTGCATAAATAGTTACAGAATATATTTTTCTATGTTTTCACCGCATAGCGCCATAATAACCACAAGCAACACATAAAGCACGGTAGTTACAATACCTGCAACCGCACTTATTATACTCCACTTCTTGGCCTCGTTCGATGCCTTAAGTGCAGCCTCGTAATTACCCATATTGAACAAATTCTCCACCTGCGACGCTTTGATTATCGCATAAATACCGAAAGGTAAACAACATAAACAGGTTGTTAAAATTGCCCATAACAAATAAGTATCGGGACAAACCTGCCTTTGCCACTGTTGTTGTCCATATTGCTGTCCACCTTGTTGCCAATGCGCTTGCGGCTGCTGTCCGGTTTGCTGCCACTGCGTTTGCTGCTCCGATTGTGGTTCACCACTTCCTTCAAAAATCTTATTCTCCATATCTTATTAACTCTTAATTCCTAACTGTTCACTCCCAACTAACTACTTTGTCACACACTCAAGCCACTCCCGAAGGGCATTATGTACATCTTGCTGATACTCAAAACTATTGCCATATCCCCAACCATGTTTACCGGAAGGATAGATATGTAGCGAGGCAGGAATATTAAACTTTTTCAGCGCATTGTAATATATAACTCCATTCAACGGATTCACAGTTGCATCATCATCCGAGTAAAATATGATTGCCGGTGGTGTCTTTGCAGTAACCATCTTCTCGTTGCAGTAATATTGCACCAACGCTTCAGGTGGATTCATTCCTATTAAAGAACTTCTGCTGTCAGGATGTGTGAAATTTTTATCAAATGTAATTACAGGATAAAACAATATCTGGAATGCCGGTCGCTCTTTTCCAGACAAATGTGTAGCAGCTGTCGAAGCCAAATGACCACCCGCAGATGACCCCATAATTCCAATCTGGTCCCTATAAACACTCCACTCCTCGGCATACTCATGAATAACTCTAATTGCCTCGCGCACATCACTTAAAGGCACATTATGGTTATAGATTGGCATTCTATATTTTAACACCACAAACGTATATCCCAATTCTGTAAAGAATGGAGCCCAATCATACCCCTCATGGCCAAGAGCCAGGAATTGATATGCACCTCCGGGACAGCATACAATAGCCTTGCCGTTACCCTTTCCCTTCTCCGGGAAATAGACTCTGATTGATGGCTTATAGTTTAATGTACTATCTGCAAAGGGCTCGGTTGTATCTCTTCCATTTGAGTAGTAAAAGCCGTTTGGCCATAAATCAATCTCCTGATATTTTTGAGCATAGGTTGTCAGCGCACCCATCGCCAACAAAACCAATAACAAAACTCTCTTCATAATCGTTAAAATCAATAAACACCACAAAAATACAAAACAAAAACAACATCTACAATACTCTTCCATTTTAGAGTAAGACATTGCTCTCACCTTGCACATTGCCCTATATGCGTCTTTCACTATTTTTGTTCGCCATTACTGCGCAATGACGCAAACTTGGCGGCGGTTCGGCAATGCTCAAATAAATTTGGCATTGCTCTCACCTTGCACAAGTTTTATAATTCCTAATTTTTTTTATATCTTTGCAACCTTGGTGTACTATGTTAAAATGGAAATGAACGGAATAATTGAAATAGCCATAAAGGCATCATTATCAGCAGGAAAGGAGATTCTTTCAATCTACAACAACCCTGCCGAAGATTTTGGAATTGAGCGCAAAGCCGACAACTCGCCACTGACAAAGGCAGACAAGGCCTCGCACAAGGTAATTATGGAGGCACTTAACACAACCAATATTCCTGTCTTGAGCGAGGAGGGGGCAAAAATTCCATACTCCGAGCGTAAAAACTGGAGCAAATTGTGGATTGTCGATCCGCTCGACGGCACTAAAGAGTTCATTAAAAAGAATGGCGAATTTACCGTAAACATAGCCCTGATTGAAAATAACACCCCGATTGCCGGAGTGATTTATATTCCCGTACTCGAAACCCTTTATTGGGGCGCAGTTGAACAGGGAGCATACAAACTACAAGGGGTAAACGCCGACAACTACACCACCCTGCAAACCTCGCTCGAAAAAGCAACCAAACTTCCCGTTGAGAAAGATGAGTTGCCATACGTTGTGGTTGCATCGCGCTCTCACATGAGTCCCGAGACAGCCGAATACATTGACCAACTTCGCAGAATGTACCCTGCCATCGGAATGACCTCGATTGGCAGCTCAATTAAAATTTGTTTGGTGGGCGAGGGCACAGCCGATATATATCCGCGCTTTGCTCCAACCATGGAGTGGGACACTGCCGCCGGCCATGCAATTGTCAAGGCTGCCGGAAAAGAGGTTTATCAGCGCGACGAAAAGAACCCTCTTGTATATAACAAAGAGAATTTACTTAACCCCTGGTTTATAGTTAAATAAAGATATGAGCAACGAAAATAACATATATCCTATATTCGATAAAACCCTGCAGCGTTCAGACCGCGAAAAGCTATTGAACCAAAAGGGAAAGATGATTTGGTTTACCGGCCTGTCCGGTTCAGGCAAAAGCACTCTGGCCATTGCATTGGAGCGTGAGCTTTACGAGCGAGGCGTGCTTTGCCAAATCCTTGACGGCGACAATATCCGCACCGGAATCAATAACAATCTGGGTTTCTCCGAGGCGGACAGAACCGAGAACATACGACGCATTGCCGAGGTTTCAAAGCTGTTTGTAAACTGCGGTGTTGTAACCATTGCCGCATTTATCAGCCCTACAACAGCTATTCGCAATATGGCAAAGCAGATTATTGGCGAGGACGACTTTATGGAGATATATGTCAGCACACCTATCAAGGAGTGCGAGCGCAGAGATGTAAAGGGGCTTTATGCAAAGGCTCGCAGAGGCGAGATTGCAAACTTCACAGGAATCTCTTCGCCGTTCGAAGCTCCGGAAAATCCATCATTGAGTTTGGATACATCGGTATTGAAAATCGAGGAGTCGGTAAAGCTGCTTCTTGACACAATAATACCACAGATAACAAGAGAAGAATAGTAAAAACATATAATCATGAAGGAAGAAAAATACGATTTGAGCCACCTTAAGGCATTGGAGGCAGAATCTATCCACATAATACGCGAGGTTGCCGCAGAGTTCGAAAACCCGGTAATGCTCTACTCTATTGGAAAAGATTCATCGGTTATGGTACGCTTGGCCGAGAAGGCCTTTTATCCCGGAAAGGTTCCATTTCCACTTATGCACATCGATTCACGCTGGAAATTCAAAGAGATGATTGAGTTCCGCGACAAATATGCCAAAGAGCACAATTGGGATTTGATTGTCGAGAGTAACGAAAAGGCATTTGCCGAGGGAGTCGGCCCATTCAGCCACGGAAGCAAGGTACACACCGACCTTATGAAGACACAAGCTCTTCTTGCAGCATTGGACAAACACAAATTCGATGCGGCATTCGGAGGTGCACGTCGCGATGAAGAGAAATCAAGAGCAAAGGAGCGTATCTTCTCGTTCCGCGATCAGTTCCACCAGTGGGATCCAAAGAACCAACGCCCAGAGTTGTGGGACATTTACAACGCAAAGGTTCATAAAGGCGAGTCTATCCGTGTATTCCCACTATCTAACTGGACCGAACTTGATATTTGGCAATATATCAGAATGGAGAATATTCCAATCGTTCCTCTTTATTACGCTAAGGAGCGCCCTGTAATCAATATGGACGGCAACCTGATTATGGCCGACGATGAGCGTCTGCCTGAGCAGTATCGCGACCAGATCGAGATGAAGATGGTACGTTTTCGTACACTTGGCTGCTGGCCATTGACAGGTGCAATTGAGTCAAGTGCAGCTACAATTGAAGAGATTGTCGAGGAGATGATGACCACCACAAAGAGCGAGCGCACCACACGTGTAATCGACTTTGACCAGGAGGCAAGTATGGAGCAGAAGAAGCGCGAGGGATATTTCTAACTTTTGAGACAAACAGACATGGAAAAGAATATAGATATTAAGGCGTTTTTGGACCAGGACGAAAAGAAAGATCTATTGCGCCTATTGACAGCAGGTTCGGTTGACGACGGAAAATCAACCCTTATCGGACGTCTGCTTTTCGACAGTAAAAAACTTTACGAGGACCAGCTTGATGCACTTGAGCGCGACAGCAAACGTGTAGGAAATGCAGGAGCCGGTCAGATTGACTATGCCCTGCTTCTTGACGGTCTAAAAGCCGAGCGCGAGGAGGGAATCACCATTGATGTGGCATACCGCTACTTCTCTACCAACAAGCGTAAATTTATCATTGCAGATACTCCGGGACACGAGCAATACACAAGAAACATGATTACAGGTGGTTCGACAGCCAACCTTGCCATCATCCTTGTCGATGCAAGAACAGGTGTCATTACCCAGACACGTCGCCACACATTCCTTGTATCACTGCTTGGAATCAAACACGTTGTTCTGGCTGTAAACAAAATGGATCTTGTTGATTACGATCAGAAGGTATTCGACTCTATTGTAGCCGAGTACAAAAAGTTCGCAGAGCCACTTGGAATTCCCGATATTACCTGTTTCCCAATCTCTGCACTTAACGGTGATAACGTAGTAGAGACATCGAATGCTACCCCATGGTATAACGGAATCAGTTTGTTGGAGCATCTTGAAACAATCTATGTTTCAAGCGACCACAACTTCAACGACTTCCGTTTCCCTGTTCAGTATGTACTTCGTCCTAATTTGAACTTCCGCGGTTTCTCGGGAACCGTTGCAAGCGGAATTATCCGTAAGGGTGATGAAATCGTTGCCCTACCATCGGGTAAACGTTCAAAGGTAAAATCGATTGTTACCTACGATGGCGAATTGGATTACGCATTCCCGCCACAGGCAATCACCATTACCCTTGAGGATGAGATTGACATTTCACGCGGCGAGATGCTTGTCAAGGCAGACAATATGCCACTAATCGGACGCAGTTTCTCGGCTATGCTTGTATGGATGGACGAGGCCCCAATGGATATAGAGAAGAAGTACTTCATCAAGCAGACCAGCAATCTGTCACGTATCAAATTGGAGGATATTGAGTACAAGGTGGATGTAAACACAATGGAGAAATCAAAGATCGACCACTTTGAGCTTAACGAGATTGGAAAGATAAATATCACAAGCAGCAAACCTCTATTCTTCGACCCATATCAAAAGAACAAACATACAGGAGCATTTATCCTTATCGACCCTGTAACCCACAATACAAGCGCGGTTGGTATGATTTTGGACCGCAGAGACGAGAGCGGAACAATCGAGGAGATTCCTACATTCAGCCTAAGCAAATTGGGTATTGGTGCAGAGCATCGCTCAGCAATCGAAACCTTGCAAAAGGCAATGAGTACTCACGGAATCGAAATCAAGATTGAGGATTAAGAAAGAATACTATGGGATTATTGAAATTTAGCGACCTGCCTGTAAATCCGTTGGTAGGTGCACGATGGAAAACCTTCAAAAAGATTGTTGAGGGTCGTAAAGTAGAAAAAGGCTGGAGAGGCAAATACTACCTTACAAAAGGTATATGCGCCATTCTGAGCACCTTATGCTACTTTGAAGACAAAAAATACAAAAAGTTGCTTCAGGATAAAGAGGTAAATATGGAGCCTGTATTTATCCTGGGACACTGGCGAAGCGGAACCACATTTGTACACAATGTAATGGCATTGGACAAACACTTCGGCTATACCACAACATACCAGACAGTATTCCCCAACCTTATGCTATTCGGACAGGGAATGTTCAAGCCAACAATGTCTTGGTTGATGCCTGACAAGCGCCCGACCGATAATATGGAGCTTGGAGTTGATTTACCACAAGAGGAGGAGTTTGCACTATCGAATGATACCCCATACAACTACTACAACTTCTGGTATTTCCCACAAGATATGATGGAGTATTGCGACAAATACTTGACATTCAAAACCGCTACCCCCGAGGAGAAACAAGGTTTCAAAGAGAGTATGCACAGAATTGTCAAGACCTCACTCCACAACACAAACGGAACACAGTTTTTGTCAAAGAATCCTCCTCACACCGCACGAGTAAAGGAGCTGTTGGAGATGTATCCAAATGCCAAGTTTATCTATTTGGTACGCAATCCATACACAGTGTTCGAGTCAACAAGAAGTTTCTTCCACAACACCATCCAGCCATTAAAGTTGCAAAACTTTACAATCGAAGAGATGGAGCAAAATATCTTGAAGGTGTATAACGAGGTGTACGAGAAGTATGAGACAGACAAACACCTTATTCCGGAAGGAAATCTTATCGAGGTAAAATTCGAGGATTACGAAAAGGATGCATACGGCATGACCGAAAAAATCTACAAGACTCTTAATATTCCGGGCTGGGACGAGGCGAAAGAGACAATCAAGGCCTATACCGATAAGAAAAAGGGATATAAAAAGAACAAATATGCCTATGAAGCTCGTACAATAGAATTAGTTGAGAAGCATTGGAGCAAGGCATTAAAGCAATGGAGGTACGAAATTGATAAATAACTCACAGAGGGGCTGAAAGTCTATGATTTTCAGCCCTTTTATTATTGTAACTCTAAATATAAATTATCGTAAAATAAGTATAAAAACCTATTTACAATAATTTGTTTCACACTAAATTTGCCATATCAAAAACACAAGAACAATTATTTATACCAAAAAATGAAGACAAAAAAAATTATTATTGGTCTGTTTGCAATGCTTGCATCAACTGCAACATTTGCACAGAGTCAAGAGACAGGTGCTCTTGAAGAGAGAATTGCAAAATTAGAGGCATCGAACTCAAAATGGAGTAAGGTTGTAGAGAAATTACCAACCATTTCCGGATACACCTTTATTCGTTATCAATACAACGATGACAATCACAATGGCGATCCACGCGCCAACTCATTCGACATCAGACGTGCTCGTCTATCATTGAGCGGAAAGCCTATTAAATGGTTCGAGTACAAAATTCAATTGGAATTTGCCGGTACACCAAAAATTATGGATGCTTACGCAAAATTCAAGATTGACCCAATGTTTAATGTACAGGTTGGACAGATGAAAATCCCATTCTCTATCGAGAACCCACTTTCACCAACCTCATTGGAGTTTATCGACAATGCTAAATTCATTGGCGCATATCTTCCAACCGGAGGGCGTGACATAGGATTACAGGTTAGCGGAGGTTTCTTACCACAAGAGAAGAGCGGAAAAGACCTTATTGAATATACCGTTGCAGTTATGAATGGTAACCAGATTAACCAAAAGGACGATAACACCGCCAAAGATTTCTCAGGAAATTTGAAATTCAATATTTGCGAAGATCTTATGTTGCAATACTCTTTGTACGAGGGCAAGATGGGCGAGATTAGCAAAGATGCAAATAACCATAGAAGTATGCACGGAGCCGGAGCTTGGTACAATGGAGATAAGTTCAATATTCGTTCAGAGTACTATCACGTAGATTTCGAAGGAATCAAGGGGCAGTCATGTTATGCACAGGTTGCTTACAACATTAAGGGCAAAGTTTATCCTGCATTCCGTTTTGACTACATTGACCACGATTTGGATTTGCACAACAACTCAGAATTCGACTACAGCGTTGGAATCAACTACATGCCTGCAAAATTCGTTGGCCTTCAGGTAAACTACACCTGCAAAACATTCGGAAACCCTGCAGACCACACTGTAAATAACATAACCGCACAGTGCTTCTTTAAGTTCTAGGAAAGTACCACATACATAAAATAGGGGCGACATTGCCCCTATTTTATTTCTTAGCCTCGACCCAGGAATCCTTAAGACCAAGGAAGTAGAGAATGCCATCAAGGCCGACGGTCGATATAGCCTGACTCGCATTGGCCCGAACCTTGGGTTTGGCGTGGAAAGCAATACCAAGTCCTGCAATATGCAGCATAGGCAAATCATTGGCACCATCGCCCACAGCAACAGATTGCTGTATATCGATATTCTCAAACTGACATAACAAACGCAACAACTCTGCCTTTCTCTCGCCATCGACAATCTGGCCGGTATATCGACCTGTAAGTTTGCCATCCTCTACCTCAAGCTCATTGGCATACACATAATCAAACCCGAAACGTCGTTTAAGCACATTTCCGAAATAGGTAAATCCTCCGGAAAGTATAGCGGTTTTATACCCCACTCGCTTAAGAATTGTCATCATTCTGTCAACACCCTCGGTAATTGGAAGATTTTCCGCAATCTCCTCCATAACACTCACATCCAAACCTTTAAGCAGTGCAACTCGCTCCTTGAAACTCTCACGGAAATCAATCTCGCCACGCATTGCCCTTTCAGTAATCTGTTTGACCTCTTTACCTACTCCTGCACGCTCGGCAAGTTCATCGATTACCTCGGTAGTAATGAGGGTCGAATCCATATCGAAACAGATCAAACGGCGTGAGCGACGGAAAATTCCATCGCGCTGGAAGGAAATATCTATCTCTGCACTATTTGCAATCTTCATCAACTCATTCTGAAAATGTGCCTTGTCTGACAAGTTTCCACGCACAGAAAACTCAATACTGGTTTTGGGCGCACGTTCATCCTCATCGAGAGGCATACGACCTGTCAAGCGATTCATGGCATCGATATTAAGGTCCTCGTCCGATATTAGTTTAGTTACGCGCGATATGTGTTCGGCTGTAATACATCGGCCAACCATCGTGACAATGTAGCGATGCTTGCCCTGGCCGGTTACCCAATGACGGTACTGCTCCTCGGTAACCGGTTCAAAGCGAATGGTTATATTCATCTCGGAAGCCTTGAAAAGCAACTCCTTCATTATCTGTCCTGAACTCTCGGGGGTTGTCATAAAGAGTATTCCAAGAGTCAGCGACTGGTGTATATTTGACTGTCCGATATCAAGAATAAAGGCATCATGACGAGCCAGAATCCCTGTAAGCGAAGATGTTAACCCCGGTTTATCCTCGCCCGAAATATTAATCTGAATAATTTCAATCTTATCGCCCTGCATATCGCTTAATTTTCAACTATCCCTTTATCAGATTGGTAACGGTACAGACTGTAACAAGTGTACCTGTGGTGTCGCGAAGCTCAACCTTAATGACTTGGGTTGAGTGTCCCTTGTGAACAAATTCAGCACGCCCTGTAATCAGATCACCCTTAGCTTGGTGAACATGGTTTGCTGTAATTGAAACACCAAACAGATCTCTGCTCTTATCGGTAGGCAGAGCCATAATACCCAACCACCCTGCAAGAGTCTCGG
Source organism: uncultured Odoribacter sp. (assembly GCA_964567845.1). GTDB lineage: Bacteria > Bacteroidota > Bacteroidia > Bacteroidales > Marinifilaceae > RGIG9079. The sequence goes on from CAZMOG010000054.1 coordinate 9,398, forward strand.
CAAAGGCCACATTCGCACCACCGTGCATTGCCCCATCGTGGCGACAGGTTCTATGATCCAAAGGCATGGTTCCCTCGGCCCAGCCCTCGCCAAAATCGGTAAAGACTATTCCGTTATTCTCTAAGTAACAATCTTTTGAAAAAGTATTGTACCACTGCAAGAGTGCACTTTTCTTATCCTCGTTCATAAAAAACTTCATTAATCTTATTCCGAACGCTAAGTTAAGAATGTTTTTGCTTTCTTTCTTGCGAATTGCCGATTTTTTGAATATTTTTGTTGCTATGTCAGTGATACTTTTTTGTGTTGAAAGAAAGTGTTAACTTTGCAAAAGTATGGCGTATAACAATATCATATCACAATTTTCCCAAAATCTTTTTTGGGATACCAAATTGGAATCCATTGACATGGAAACCAATGCTCCATATATCGTACAGAGGGTTCTGGAGTGCGGCAAGATCGAAGATTGGATATTATTAGTTTCATACTATTCAATGCAAAAAATCACAGAAATAGCAACAAAACTAAGGTCTCTTGAACCACGAGCTTTGTCATTTATTTCAGTCATTTCATCCACACCATTAGAAAAGTTCAGATGCTACACCTTGCAACAATCGAGCCAAAAACATTGGATTTACTAAAGAGCTTGCAAGCGCTCCCTTTATTTGCAAATACACGCCTTGTAGGTGGTACTGCATTAGCTCTGCAATTAGGACATAGAAAATCCATAGATATAGACCTTTTTGGTTCTATCGAAGATATTCCGGAACTCTTTAAAGAGGAATGCTCATCTATTGGCGCAATGCAAGTAGGTACATTTTCAAAGAATTTTAAAATGTTTTGGATCAATGGTATTAAAGTAGACACGGTGAATTATCCATATAAATGGATTGACGAATGTGTAATCATTGATGGAGTTAAGCTCGCATCAAAACAAGATATAGCAGCAATGAAGATTTCTGCAATAATTAACAGGGGAACAAAAAAAGATTTTATTGACTTGTACTATTTATTGAGGGAGTTTTCATTACATCAGATTCTTCAACTATATATGACAAAATATCCAGATGGTTCTGAATTTATAGCACTTAAGAGTCTGACATATTATGAAGATGCTGAGACTGATCCTATGCCCTATATGTTTGAAAACATTTCATGGGAAGATATTAAGTCAGCAATCAGAAATGCAGTAAGACAAATATTAAATTAACAATATAAAACACTAATAGATATGGAGTTTAAGTACGCACCAATGTTTCAGCTTGGCCAGGACAAGACTGAATACTACAAGATTCCCGGCTCAGAGCAGTATGTGAGCACAAGAGAATTTGAAGGACACGAAATTCTAAAAATCGAGAAAGAGGGTCTTACAGTAATGGCTAACACCGCATTCCGCGATGTATCGTTTATGCTTCGTCCGGAGCACAATGAGATGGTTGCCAAGATTCTTAATGATCCCGAGGCTTCCGAGAATGACAAATATGTAGCTCTTACATTCCTTCGCAATGCCGAGGTTGCTTGCAAGGGTAAACTTCCTTTCTGTCAAGATACAGGTACCGCTATCATTCACGGAGAGAAGGGACAACAGGTTTGGACAGGATATTGCGACGAGGAGGCTCTTTCACTTGGAGTTTACAAGACATACACCGAAGAGAACCTTCGCTACTCACAGAATGCACCATTGACAATGTACGACGAGGTTAACACAAAGTGTAACCTTCCGGCACAGATCGACATCGAGGCTACTCACGGAGCTGAGTACCATTTTCTTTGCGTAACCAAGGGTGGTGGTTCTGCGAACAAGACATATCTATACCAGGAAACAAAGGCTATTCTTAACCCACAAACCCTTGTTCCATTCTTGGTTGCCAAGATGAAGACATTGGGAACTGCAGCATGTCCTCCATACCACATTGCATTTGTAATTGGTGGAACATCGGCCGAGAAGAACCTTCTTACCGTTAAGTTGGCATCAACAAAGTTCTACGATGAACTTCCAACTACAGGCGACGAGACCGGTCGCGCATTCCGCGACATTGAGCTTGAGAAGTTGGTTCTTGAGGAGGCTCACAAGATTGGACTTGGCGCTCAGTTCGGAGGTAAATATTTCGCTCACGATGTACGCATTATCCGTCTGCCTCGCCACGGAGCAAGTTGTCCGGTAGGTCTTGGTGTGAGCTGCTCTGCCGACAGAAATATCAAAGCAAAAATCAATAAGGATGGTATCTGGATTGAGAAACTTGACGACAATCCGGCACGCTTGATTCCTGAGGAGTTGCGTCAGGCAGGCGAGGGCGAGGCTGTCAAGATTAACTTGAACCAGCCAATGGCCGATATTCTTAAGGAGCTTACAAAATATCCGGTATCTACACGTCTAAGCCTTAACGGTACCATTATTGTAGGTCGCGATATTGCCCACGCTAAGATTAAAGAGCGTTTGGATCGCGGCGAGGGTATGCCACAATACTTGAAGGATCATCCGATCTACTATGCAGGTCCTGCAAAGACTCCGGCTGGTATGGCATGTGGTTCTATGGGCCCAACCACCGCAGGACGTATGGACTCGTATGTTGACCTGTTCCAGAGCCACGGCGGTAGCATGATTATGCTTGCTAAGGGTAACAGAAGCCAGCAGGTAACCGACGCTTGTCAGAAGTATGGTGGTTTCTACCTTGGCTCAATTGGAGGTCCGGCAGCTATCCTTGCTCAAAATAACATTAAGAGCATTGAGTGCGTTGAGTATCCTGAGTTGGGCATGGAGGCTATCTGGAAGATTGAGGTTGAGAACTTCCCTGCATTCATCTTAGTTGATGACAAGGGCAACGACTTCTTTAAGAAGCTTGGACTATAAAACCCAAAATAAGATGAGCCGGATGAAAATCTGGCTCATTTATTGTCACTGATAACAACTAAAATTCAATCGAACACGTAAAAAGATCAATGACCTATTAATATGAAGACAAAAATTACAGATACAATCAAATATATCGGTGTTGACGATACCGATATAGACCTATTTGAGAGTCAGTACATTGTACCAAATGGAATTTCATATAACTCATACATTATTCTGGATGAGAAGATTGCCATTATGGACACCGCTGATAACAGAAAATGCGACGAATGGTTAAACAACCTTAAAGTGGTTTTAGGGACGAGGACACCAGATTATCTTGTTGTACACCACCTGGAACCCGATCATGCCGGTTGTATAACGCACTTACATGAGCTTTATCCCAACACAAAGATTGTGGCCTCGACCAAAGCAGTACAAATGTTGCCACTATTCTTTGAGCATATCGATTTTTCCGACAAGACCATTGCAGTAAAAGAGGGCGATACCCTATCACTTGGTAAGCATACTCTTCAATTCTATATGGCTCCAATGGTTCACTGGCCCGAGGTTATGGTATCGTATGAACAGAGAGAAAAGATTCTCTTCTCAGCCGACGGTTTTGGAAAATTCGGAGCTTTGGCACATGAAGAGGATTGGACTTGCGAGGCGAGACGTTACTATTTCAACATTTGCGGAAAATATGGCGCACAGGTTCAGGCCCTTTTGAAAAAGGCGGCACAGCTCGACATTGAGTGCATATGTCCTTTACATGGCCCAATATTGAAAGAGAATTTGGGATATTACATTGGACTTTATGATACATGGAGCAAATATGAGGTTGAGACCGACGGAGTGTTGGTTGCCTATGCATCTATTCATGGTGGCACTGCTGCCGTAGCAAAACAGGTTGCTCAAATGGTTGAGGAGCTTGGTGCGCCAAAGGTATCGATCACCGATTTGAGCCGTGACGACATGGCCGAGGCTATCGAGGATGCTTTCCGTATGAGTAGAATGATTGTCGCAGCAGCAAGTTACGATGGTCACGTATTCCCACCAATGCACGACTTTCTGCACCATTTGCAACAGAAAGGTTACCGAAACCGCAAGGTTGCGATTATTGAAAATGGTTCATGGGCTCCATGCGCAGGAAAGGTTATGACATCAATGCTGGAGCAGATGAAGAATATTGAGATAGTACAACCAATGGTCACAATCAAAGCCCGAATGAAACAGGCAGATATTCCTGCTCTTCAAGAGCTTGCTCAAAACCTTATGAAAGATTAGAAAATAAGGGGCCGGGTCAAAAGTAATTTTTGATCCGGTTTTCTTTTGTTTGTCA
>CAZMOG010000055.1:0-13556 GCA_964567845.1 uncultured Odoribacter sp.
GCCCTCGGGAACAGTAATGATGTCATCTAAAACCACTTTACAAATCTCGTAGGTGTAATCTCCGGCTTTCTGAACTGCAGCTCCATCAACGAATTTGTTGATTTCCGGAAGTTTGATAACTTCCCCATTCTCGATAGAGGCCTTCATACATGCAGCTCCTGCAGGCTCAACACCGATAACCTTTGTTCCCGGACTGATTTGGCTAAAGTAGCTACCAACTCCTGCAGCCAATCCTCCTCCTCCGATTGGAACAAATACATAGTCAATTGCTCCTGCGGTTTGTTGAAGGATTTCAAGGGCTACAGTTGCCTGTCCCTCAATAATCTTTGGCTCATCGAATGGCGGAATAAATACCATATTCTCCTCGGTGCATGCACGTTGTGCGGCATCGGAAGCGGCATCGAAGGTATCACCGACCAAAACAATCTCTACATACTCACCTCCCCACATTCTCACAGATTCAATTTTCTGTTTTGGGGTTGTTTTAGGCATGAAAATCTTACCTTTGATTTTCAGCTTGTGGCATGAGTACGCTACGCCCTGAGCGTGGTTTCCTGCACTTGCACATACAACACCTCTTTCACACTCCTCTTTGCTCAGTGAGCGAATCTTGTTATAGGCTCCTCGAATCTTGTATGAGCGAACCTGTTGAAGATCTTCACGTTTAAGCGATACGTCGCAGTTGAAACGCTCTGAAAGATTGCGATTTGGTGTTAACGGAGTAGTTGCGATTACCTCGTTTAACACCTGTTTAGCTGATACAATGTCCTTTAGCGAGGGGAAATATTTCCCCTTTCCGGTTTCGGTATCCATGATTAATTATTTTAGTATTTGTTGTTTTATGAAGTTACCTACTTGGTCAGTTCCGTATGCCTTGCCATTGCCGGCAATATCTTCGGTTACTATGCCTTGCTTTAATGACTCGGCAACAGCATCGCGAATAGCCTTGCCCTCGTCGTAAAGTTTGAAGGCATATTCAAACATCATTGCAGCCGATAGAATTGTAGCAATCGGATTGGCAATATTCTTGCCTGCAGCTTGTGGGTATGAACCGTGAATAGGCTCGAATAGAGAGGTGTGCACTCCTATCGATGCCGACGGTAACAATCCCAATGAACCTGTAATTACACTTGCCTCGTCGGTTAGAATATCTCCAAACATATTCTCGGTAACCATTACGTCGAAATATTTTGGCTGTGTAACAAGCTTCATTGCCGCATTGTCAACAAACATATATTCAACCTTTACCTCGGGGTAATCCTTCTCCATCTCTTTGGCAACCTCGCGCCAAAGTCTTGATGTTGCCAAAACGTTTGCTTTGTCTACAACGGTTAGCTGTTTTCTGCGTGCCATGGCATACTCGAAACCCAATTTGCAGATTCGGGTAATCTCTTCACGATTGTATACGCAGGTATCATAGGCTGTATTGCCATCTTCTGAGCGGCCTTGTGGGCGGCCAAAGTACAATCCGCCTGTCAATTCGCGAATACATACCAAATCGGCACCTTCAACCAGATCCATGCGTAGTGGAGATTTGTGTGCCAACTCCTGGAAGGTGGTTACGGGGCGTATGTTTGCGTATAGACCAAGCTCCTTGCGCATTTTAAGCAATCCCTGCTCGGGACGTACCTTTGCGTTTGGGTTGTTATCGAAGCGTGGGTCACCGATTGCTCCAAAAAGAACAGCATCGCTCTCCATACAAACTTTATGGGTCTCTGCTGGGTATGGCTCTCCGGTTGCGTCAATTGCACATGCACCAACTAGTGCAGATGTATAGTTTACCTTGTGCCCGAATTTTTCGCACACAGCATCGATAGCCTTTACTGCCTGTTCAACAATCTCAGGACCAATGCCATCGCCTGGCAATTTTGCAATATTGAATATCATTTTGTTTTATTTATTGCGTTTCTCGTACTCCTCAATCTTATCTTTCAAACTTATCAAATAGTCAATGTCGTCGTAACCTTTCAAAAGACACTCCTTTTTGTAGGCGCTAATTTCGAAATTCTCCGTGATATTTGCAACGGGAAGTGAAATTTGTTGAGCCTCCAGGTCGATTTTTATCTCTGTTTGAGGGTCAGCCTCGATTGCCTTAAAGATTTGGGCTAAGAATTGCGGGGAAACTTGTACCGGTAACAATCCGTTGTTCAATGCATTATTGCGGAATATGTCGGCAAAGAAACTTGATACAACAGCCTTGAAACCGGCTCCATAAATTGCCCATGCAGCATGCTCACGACTTGATCCGCAACCAAAATTGTTTCCTACAACCAAAACTTTACCACTATATTTGGGATTGTTCATGGCAAAGTCGGCCTTTGGTGTACCATCCGTGTTGTATCGCCAATCGTAGAATACATTGTCTCCAAATCCTTTACGGGTTGTTGCTTTCAGGAAGCGTGCCGGAATGATTTGGTCTGTGTCGATGTTCTCGATATTCAATGGGACCATCGAACTATGTAATGTGATAAACTTATCTACCATAACCTTTGAAATTACAATTTTGATGGATCGGTAATATATCCGTTAACTGCAGCTGCAGCTGCAACCAATGGTCCGGCCAATAGGGTACGTGCTCCGGGACCTTGGCGTCCCTCGAAGTTCCTGTTCGATGTTGCAACACAATACTTTCCGGCAGGAATTTTGTCATCGTTCATTGCAAGACATGCAGAGCATCCCGGTTGTCTAAGTTCAAATCCGGCAGCTTCAAGGGTATCTTTGATTCCCTCTTCGATTGCCTGCTTCTCCACCTGACGGCTTCCTGGTACAATCCATGCGGTAATGTTATCGGCTTTACGTTTGCCCTTAACTGCGTTTGCAAAGGCACGCAAATCTTCAATTCTTCCGTTTGTACAGCTGCCTACAAATACGTAGTCAACCTTTTTGCCCTCCATCTTTTCGCCCGGTTTGAAGCCCATATACTCCAATGATTTTACGAACGAGGCTTCGGATACAGCAGGAATCTCTTTCAATTCGGGAATTGAGCCGGTTACTGCAACACCCATTCCTGGGTTTGTTCCGTAGGTAATCATTGGCCAAATATCTTTTGCATGGAATGTTACCTCTTTATCGAATATTGCATTGTCGTCGCTCTTAAGTTTGCTCCACTCTGCAACAGCCTTCTCCCAGGCCTCGCCCTTGGGGGCATTTTCGCGCCCCTTTAGATATTCAAAGGTTGTTTGATCCGGTGCAATCATTCCTCCGCGAGCACCCATCTCGATACTCATGTTGCAGATAGTCATTCTTGCCTCCATGGAGAGTGAGCGGATAGTGCTTCCTGCAAACTCAATGAAGTGGCCGGTACCTCCGTCGGTACCAAGTTTTGAAATGATATACAAGATAATATCTTTTGAGCACACATTGGGGTTCAGTTCGCCTTCGATATTGATTCTCATACTCTTTGGTTTGGTTTGCAGAACGCATTGCGATGCAAGTACCATTTCAACCTCCGATGTTCCAATACCGAATGCAATACAGCCCATTGCGCCGTGTGTTGAGGTGTGGCTATCTCCACAAACGATGGTCATGCCCGGCTGGGTGGTTCCTGTTTCAGGACCAACTACGTGCACAATTCCATTCTTTGGAGTTCCAACCTTGTAGATATTGATTCCATGCTCCTCGCAGTTCTTTTCCAAAGTTTCAAGTTGCATTCTTGAGTTTGGATCGCTTGCAGGGAGGTGCTGATTTATTGTTGGAATGTTGTGGTCCGGAGTTGCCGTTACCTGTGCAGGACGAAATACCGGAATTCCACGTTGACGTAGCCCCTCGAATGCCTGAGGACTGGTTACTTCGTGAATATATTGACGATCAATATATAAAACACACGAACCGCCGGCAATAGTGTCGACGGTGTGTGCATCCCATATTTTATCAAATAGAGTGTTCATTTTAGCTGATTTTCGAAAGTGCATCCAAGAAGGATTCTACTGAGGCAGTGACAATATCGGTACTTGCTCCGAATCCGTGATACATTTTTCCTTTATGTGAAATTTGCACATGAACTTTTCCTAAGTCATCGCTACCATTTGTCATTGCCTGTATAAGGAACTCCTCAACGCGAACTCTACGTTTTGTAATAGATTTGATTGCATTGATTGCAGCATCAACAGGGCCGTTTCCAATTGCGCTCTCAACAAACTCGTCGCCTCCAATATCAAGGCGAACTGTTGCTGTTGGTACTGCATTAGTTCCACATACAACTTGTAGATCTTTAAGTTTAATTGTGCTACGGTGGCGTGCAGCCTCGCTATCAACCAACAGTTCAAGATCGGCAGTTGTAATGTCTTTCTTTTTGTCTGCAACCTCAAGAAATCGTTGGTATATTTTGGTCAACTCCTCGTCGGTTATATTGTAACCTAACTCCTTCAAATGGTGTTTCAATGCCGCGCGTCCGCTTCTTGCTGTAAGAATAATACTTGACTCATCAACTCCCACGTCGGCAGGGTCGATAATCTCGTATGTTTCGCGACTCTTCAACACTCCATCCTGATGAATACCCGATGAGTGGGCAAATGCATTTCTACCAACAATAGCCTTGTTTGCCTGTACCGGCATACGCATAAGTCCTGAAACCAACTTACTGGTTTTAAGAATCTCTCTGGTATTGATATCCAATTGGTAATCAAGATTCTTGTGGCATGCGACAGTCATTACAACCTCCTCAAGCGATGTGTTTCCGGCTCTCTCGCCCAATCCGTTGATTGTTACCTCAACCTGGCGGGCTCCGTTCATGATACCGGCAATGGTATTTGCGGTAGCCATACCCAAATCATTGTGACAGTGGGTAGAGATGATAGCCTTATCGATATTAGGAACGTTATTTGTCAAATATGCAATTTTGGCTCCAAATTCGCTTGGCAAGCAATAACCTGTAGTATCGGGGATATTAACAACAGTTGCTCCTGCCTTAATAACGGCCTCAACAACTCTTGCCAAGTACTCCTCGTCGGTACGTCCTGCATCCTCGGCATAGAACTCAACATCCTCAACATAGCGTTTTGCATATTTTACAGCTGCAACTGCGCGCTCGATAATCTCCTCGGGAGTCGAGTTCAATTTTTCGAAGATGTGATATGGCGAGGTTCCTATTCCTGTATGGATACGACCTTTCTGGGCAAATTTCAAGGCCTCGGCAGCAACATCAATATCTTTCTGAACCGCACGGGTCAAGGCACAGATTGTAGGATTGCTTATAGCCTTGGAAATCTCAACCACAGAGTTGAAGTCTCCGGGACTTGAAGCCGGAAATCCTGCCTCAATAATATCGACGCCCAAACGCTCTAACTGTCTTGCTACTTCGATTTTCTCGATGGTGTTCAGTTGGCATCCCGGAACCTGCTCCGCGTCGCGAAGAGTGGTGTCGAATATATAAATTTTGTCCATTGTTTTAGTACTCTGTATTATGCGACTATTGGGACGATTGAAATAATCGCCCCAATAATCTAATTATTATCAGTTAGCGATTAGTTGTTCTCGGGGCGTAGTTGACGAACAGTTGCTCCTGCTCTCCACATCTCGCTCTCGCGTAGCTCCTTCAACTCTGCGTCCAACTTCTCACGATAATCAGGCTGGCTGTTTGTATCGATTGAGCGCTGTGCCTCGTTTCCACATGCAACCTCGCTATACAACTTCTGGAATACCGGTTTTGTTGCATCGTGGAAAGGGCCCATCCAATCCAATGCTCCGCGCTGTGCAGTTGTAGAGCAGTTTGCATACATCCAATCCATACCGTTCTCAGCGAACAATGGCATAAGTGACTGAGTCAACTCCTCCACAGTCTCGTTGAATGCCTCTGATGGCTCGTGTCCGTTCTCGCGAAGAGTCTCATACTGAGCAAGCAACAATCCCTGAATTGCACCCATCAATGTTCCACGCTCTCCGGTAAGGTCTGAGTATGTCTCCTTTTTGAAGGTTGTCTCAAACAAGTAACCTGAACCAACTCCGATTCCCAATGCAATAACTTTCTCCCATGCCTTTCCTGATGCATCCTGGAAGATAGCGTAGCTTGAGTTCAAACCGCGTCCCTGAAGGAACATTCTGCGCAATGATGTACCTGAACCTTTAGGTGCAATCAAAATAACGTCAACGTCAGCAGGCGGAATAATACCTGTGCGCTCCTTATATGTAATACCGAATCCGTGTGAGAAGTAAAGAGTCTTACCTGCTGTAAGGTGTTTCTTTACTGTTGGCCACAATGCAATCTGAGCAGCATCAGACAACAAGTATTGAATGATAGTCGCTCTCTCGCAAGCCTCCTCGATCTCGAAAAGAGTCTCGCCGGGAACCCAACCGTCAGCAACAGCCTTGTCCCAAGTTTTGCTATTCTTGCGCTGACCAACAATTACGTTGAATCCGTTATCTTTCAAGTTCAATGATTGTCCGGGACCCTGTACTCCATATCCGATAACAGCGATGGTCTCGTTCTTCAATGTCTCTAATGCTTTGGTCAATGGGAATTCTTCACGAGTAACAACATTCTCGTCAACTCCTCCAAAATTGATAATTGCCATAGTTTTATGTTTTAAATGATTGTATTTATTATTTATTATTTATGTAGCTCAATAGAGCTTTATTGTTTTTTTCTCTTTATTTCCCCTTTTCGGCGTTCTCTTCTGCCAGTTTTTGTCTTAATCTCTCTGCAAGATAGTTTGAAACACCCTCGTTCTCGGCTTTGATGACGGCAACCAATCCAGAGCGAACAAACTGTTGAACTCCGTATGGTTGCAGAAGTTTAAGAAGCGCCTGAGTATCTTCGGTATGACCGGTTCTTTCAAGTACCATGTAGTCATCACCAACCTCAAGGATTCTTACAGAGTGCTCACGAATAATGCGTTCAACACTCTTTCCTCTTGATACCTTGTACAGAGCAATCTCTTGCATTACTACCTCGTCGGGGGTGTAGACAAACACTTTCATAATGTCTACCTTCTTCTCAATCTGTTTTGAAATCAGATCAATCTCTTCAGGAGTACTCTTTACATAGATAGTGAATTTGTGTACACCGGGCAGGGCAGACTCTGATGTTGTTAATGTTTCGATATTTACACTTTTACAGATAAGAACATTACAAATCTGATTCAAAAGACCTACACGGTTCTCCGAGAATACGGTCAAAATATAATCTCTCTTTTTAATCATCTCTCACCTCCTATTCTAAACGTATATCTGAAACAGAAGCTCCTGCAGGTACCATAGGGAAGATATTCTCCTCCTTTTCGCAACATGCCTGAAGCAGGAATGGTCCATCATAGTCCTTCATCTCTTGGATAGCATCATGTAACTCCTCATGTTTAGTGATTTTTCTATACCCGAAGTTGTATGCTGCAGCAATATGCTCGTAGTTTGGATTTGAGATAGGGGTTGCAGAATAACGACGATCATAGAACAACTCCTGCCACTGACGTACCATCCCTAGATAGTCATTGCTCAAAAGGACAATTTTGATATTGGTCTTCTCTTGTGCGGCAGTACACATCTCCTGCATATTCATCTGCATTCCACCATCGCCCACAAATACTACAACATCCTCTTCCGGCATGGCAATCTTGGCTCCTACTGCGGCAGGAACTCCAAATCCCATAGTTCCCATTCCGCCCGACGTAATTAGCGTTCTTGGCCTTGTGTATTTAAAGTATCTTGTTGCTGCCATTTGGTGCTGTCCAACGTCGGTTACAAGGATAGCCTTGTGGTTATATGCCTCCGATACTGCGCTGGCAACCTCGGCCATTCTTAGATATGGGGTTCTTGGATGTACGCTTGGATATATTACATTCTCCATCTCGACTCTATCGCATGCGCGGAACTCCTGAATCCACTCCTCGTGGTTACGCTTATGCAAACGTCTTGTGATTTTGGGCAAGGTCTCTTTGGCATTTCCAAGAACCGGAACATCGGCATAAACGCGTTTGTTAATTTCGGCATTGTCAATGTCCAAGTGGATTACCTGTGCGTTTTGTGCAAATGTATCTGCATTACTTACAACACGGTCATCGAAACGGATTCCAATTGCTACAACTAAGTCATATTCCTTGTTTTTCGCATTTGGACCATAGTTTCCGTGCATTCCCAACAAACCTACATTCTGGGGGTGGTCACTGGGGATAGCCGATAATCCTAATAGCGAAGATGCAACAGGTATACCACTCTTGTCAAGAAAATCCAGTAACTCTTTTTCTGCATCAGCCAAAATCACTCCCTGTCCAATCATTGCAATTGGGCGTTTTGCCAAATTGATAAGGGCTGCAGCCTCGTCAATTCTTGCCATGTCGATAGTTGGATAGGGACAGTAGCTCAGGATGCTGTGCTCGCGATTCTTCTCGTACATAAATGGAGCCTTGCTGGTCTGAGCATCCTTCGAGAAATCGATTACAACTGGACCGGGGCGTCCACTGCGTGCTACATAGAAAGCCTTTGCAAACGCTGCAGGAAGTTCCTCGGGGTGTTTAATCTGGATATTCCATTTGGTGACAGCCTGTGTAACTCCCACAAAGTTCACCTCCTGGAAAGCATCGGTACCCAATGATCCCGAACCGACCTGGCCTGCAATCAAGACAATTGGAGTTGAATCCATCATTGCGTCGGCAAGGCCTGAAACAGTGTTGGTTGCACCCGGACCCGATGTTACAATGGCAACACCTACCTTACCTGTTGCACGAGCATATCCCTGTGCCATATGTATAGCAGCCTGTTCGTGGCGAACCAATACGTGGCGTATTTTGTCGCGGTAATCGTACATTGCATCATAAACCGGAATGATAGAGCCACCGGGGTAACCGAAGATGGTGTCAACACCCTCGGCGAGCATACACTCCATAAGAGCTTGTGCTCCGGTCATCATATTATCTTCTTTGGTCATAGTTAGTTAGTAAATGTGTTAATATGTTTCTCCCGGTAGAACTCTCACCGCTCCCTTATCTGCAGAGCTGACAAGCAGTGCGTATGCTTGAAGCGAGCGAGGTATAACTCTATCGCGATTCACCGGTTTAAATTCCTTTAATTCACTCTTTCTGATATTCATCTCCTCGTCAGTAATGTCGAGTGTGATGCTTCTTGATGGGATATCAATTGTAATGGAATCTCCATCCTTTACGTATGCAATTGCTCCTCCAGAAGCAGCCTCGGGTGAAACGTGTCCTATTGACAGACCCGATGTGCCACCTGAGAAACGCCCGTCGGTAATCAATGCACACTCCTTTCCAAGGTGTTTTGATTTCAAATATGAGGTAGGGTAGAGCATCTCCTGCATTCCCGGACCTCCCTTTGGACCCTCATAACGGATAACTACAATATCGCCGGCCTTTACCTTGTCGCCCAGAATTCCCTCGACAGCCTGCTCCTGAGACTCAAAAACCTTTGCAGTTCCATGGAATACAAATAGCGACTCATCAACTCCGGCAGTCTTTACAATACATCCGTCGGGAGCCAGATTTCCAAACAATACTGCCAATCCTCCATCCTTGAAGTAGGCATGTTCAATGTCGCGAATACATCCGGTTGCGCGATCGGTGTCGAACTCGTTGTAATATGTCTCTTGTGAACCTAACTCAGTGCTGAAACGGTTTGCCGGTGCACTTAAATAGTTCTTGCGAGCCTCGTCGGTAAGGGTTGATGCTGTAATATCGCACTGCTCCAAACACTCTGCAAGATTCTTATATCCAACTCTTAAAACTGTTGTATCAATAAGTCCGTTTTGGGCGAGGATTCCCATAATTCCCATAATTCCACCTGCGCGGTTGACATCTTGCATGTGGTAGTTGCTGTTAGGTGAAACCTTGCACAATACAGGAATCTTACGAGAAAGGCGGTCAATGTCCTTCATTGTGAAATCGACATGAGCCTCGCGGGCAACGGCCAACAGATGAAGAACTGTGTTCGATGATCCTCCCATTGCAATATCAAGGCACATTGCATTTTCAAATGCAGCCTTTGTTGCTATCGAACGTGGCAAAACGCTCTCGTCGCCCTCTTCGTAATATTTGTATGCCATTTCAACAATAAGCTTTGCTGCCTTTGTGAAGAGATTCTTACGGTTTGCGTGAGTTGCCACAATGGTTCCGTTGCCCGGTAGGGCCAAACCTATGGCCTCGTTCAAACTGTTCATAGAATTGGCGGTAAACATACCTGAGCATGAGCCACATCCCGGGCATGCGTGAGCTTCGATGTTTGCTGACTCCTCGTCGCTGATGGTTTCATCAGCTCCGGCAATCATTGTTGAAATCAAATCCTGAGCTTTGCCATTCCACATACCGGCCTCCATCGGACCTCCTGAAACGAAGATGGTAGGAATGTTCAAACGCATAGTGGCCATAAGCATTCCCGGAGTAATTTTATCGCAGTTGCTGATACATACCAAAGCATCAACTTTGTGGGCATTTGCCATGTACTCAACACTGTCGGCAATAATATCTCTTGATGGAAGTGAATACAACATGCCATCGTGACCCATTGCAATTCCATCGTCGATTGCAATTGTGTTAAACTCGGCAGCGTAGCAACCAAGTTTCTCTATTTCAGACTTAACGTACTGTCCAATTTTATGTAGGTGGGTATGTCCCGGAACCAATTGGGTAAATGAGTTGGCAATACCAATAATTGGTTTACCCATTTGCTCGCGCTTCATTCCGTTCGCAATCCATAAGCTTCTTGCTCCTGCCATTCTTCGGCCGTTAATGGTAACGGCGCTTCGTAATGCGTTCTTCATAATAACCTTACAAAAAAATAATTTGCCTTTCCCATAGGAGAAAGGCAAACATATAGTTTATAATACAAATGCTATGCACACCCTTCTCCAATACGTGGTCGCAAGACCACGATCATAATGACATTTGATGTTAGGAAAAAGTGTTTCATTGTTGCTTGTTTGTTTTCACGGCCCAAAACTACAAACAAATTCTCAATTAACGAAACATTTTCACAAAATTTAACACATATTTTTTGACTTTTTTAAAAATGGGTGGTTTTGAGTTGTTTTATTGCTCAAAGTGTTTGATTGTGTGCAAATTGCATAAGATTTGCAGGATATGGACTTGACCTTTGTTAGGGATAAAATAGTATCACAAATACCAATAAATGCAACAAATTATGGTTTAGTAGGTATAATATTATGTTGTGTTACACTGTGATTTATGATTATAGTGTTGTGTGGTTATGGAGAGAAATGTTAAAAAAAATAGGAATAATTTCGCAACCGACACTAAAAAGATTAATTTTGTTTTGAATTTAATTGAGAGTTTTATGGAGCATCCATTATTGGAAAAATTGGAACATTATAAGATCCGTTTTGTTGAAATCGGAGAGTTGATAACTGATCCCGAGGTGATTAAGGATCAGGCTCGTTATGTTCGCTTGACAAAAGAGTATAAGGATTTAGAGAATATTACAGCTGAAACATCGAAGTTTGAGGCGCTGTTGCTGGCTCAGGAAGAGGGTAAAGAGATTCTTAAAAATGAGACCGACGAAGAACTTCGCGAAATGGCGAAGATGGAGTTGGATGATTTGGCTGTGAAGATCCCCGAGCAGGAGCAGAATATTAAGTTGATGATGATTCCGTCAGACCCCGAGGATGGCAAGAATGTTATTGTCGAGATTCGCGGAGGAACAGGTGGCGATGAGGCGGCCCTTTTTGCAGGAGATCTGTTCAGAATGTATGTACGTTTCTGTGAATCACGAGGTTGGAAAACTGCGGTTAGTAGTTGTAGCGAGGGTGCATCGGGAGGTT
Source organism: uncultured Odoribacter sp. (assembly GCA_964567845.1). Taxonomy (GTDB): domain Bacteria; phylum Bacteroidota; class Bacteroidia; order Bacteroidales; family Marinifilaceae; genus RGIG9079. Next base: position 11,717 of record CAZMOG010000055.1, read on the forward strand.
TTAAAGAGATTATCTTCTCGGTAAGTGGCGAGAATGTCTATAAAATTATGAAGTATGAGTCGGGTGTTCACCGCGTTCAGCGTGTTCCTGCAACCGAGACTCAGGGACGAGTTCATACCTCTGCAGCATCGGTGGCGGTTTTGCCGGAGGCAGAGGCGTTCGATGTTGAGATTAACGAGGGCGAGATTAAATGGGATACATTCCGTTCGGGTGGAGCCGGAGGTCAGAATGTGAACAAGGTTGAGTCGGGAGTGCGTTTGAGATATATTTGGAAGAATCCGAATACCGGAGTTTCCGAGGAGATTCTTATTGAGTGTACCGAGACTCGTGACCAGCCAAAGAACAAGGAGCGTGCCTTGGCTCGATTAAGATCATTTATTTACGATAAGGAGCATCAGAAGTATATCGACGATATTGCTTCTCGAAGAAAGACAATGGTAAGTACCGGAGACCGTTCTGCTAAGATTAGAACCTATAACTATCCTCAAGGACGTGTAACAGACCATCGTGTAAACTTTACCATGTATAATTTGCCGGCAGTGATGGATGGCGAGATTGATGAGATTATCGAGCGTCTTCAAATCGAGGAGAATACCGAGAAGTTGAAGGAGAGCGGCTTGTAGATGACGAGTTAGGAGTGACCGGTTAGGAGTTAAGAGTTTCCGAGCGTAGCGAGTAAAGCCCCCTTATTAGCGAAATGAACGTAGTGAATGTAGCGAAGGGGGTTTGGTAAATAACAAATTAAAGCAAATCCACGGGCTGTATAGAAAGCAGTTAGTTTTCTTGACCGATGAGTGCTAAAGGTGTAGATTAGATTTGCATAGCGAGTAAAAGGGAGAGTGTAATAAAATAGATAAAGATATGAATAAGAGAGAGTTGTTTGAGAACATTAAGAGGAAGGGTTCTTTCCTTTGTGTCGGTCTTGATACCGATATAAAGAAGATTCCTGCTTGTCTGTTAAATGAAGGGGATCCGATCTTTGCTTTCAATAAGGCAATTATCGATGCAACCGCCGAGTATTGTGTTGCATATAAGCCAAATTTGGCATTCTACGAGAGTATGGGTGTTAAGGGTTGGATTTCATTCGAGAAGACTGTGGCCTATTTGCGCAAGAAGTATCCGGATCAGTTCATTATTGCCGATGCAAAACGTGGAGATATTGGTAATACCTCTGCAATGTATGCGCGTACCTTCTTCGAGGAGATTGATTTGGATGCAGTGACAGTTGCTCCGTATATGGGTGAGGATAGCGTTACTCCGTTCCTGAATTATAAGAATAAGTGGGTAATTCTTCTTGCTTTGACAAGTAATAAGGGGTCTCATGACTTTCAGTTGACAGTCGATCCAAGCGGAGAGCGTTTGTTTGAGAAGGTGTTGAGAGTAAGTCAGCAGTGGGCTGATAGTGAGCAGATGATGTATGTGGTAGGTGCTACTCAGGGTGCAATGTTTGCAGACATCAGAAAGGTGGCTCCAAATCACTTCTTGTTGGTTCCCGGAGTTGGTGCACAAGGTGGAAGCCTTGAGGAGGTTTGTAAATATGGAATGAACAGCCAATGTGGTTTGCTTGTGAATTCATCTCGTGGAATTATCTATGCCGATAATACCGAGAATTTTGCGGTTCGCGCAGGTCAGGAGGCAAAGGCTTTACAAGAGCAGATGACTGAGCAACTTAAGGCTGCCGGCTTGCTATAACTCGTTCATAGCGATTATAAATAAAAAGAGAGGGGCTGTCTGACAAGTTTGTTAGACAGCCCCTTGGTTTGTACGTTGTATAACAAGTGCTAATTTTAGGTATAATTGACAAAAACGGTTGGTAAAAACGCTGTAAATTTCTCAATTA
>CAZMOG010000056.1:0-13426 GCA_964567845.1 uncultured Odoribacter sp.
ATTTACAATCAATCGGTTATATTTCTTGAAATCTTTTCGCGACTGTCCCTAAGTAAACGAACCACACAAAAGAGATTTAAGGGGCTGAATTCTTACGAACACAGCCCCTTGCTTTTTATCAATACTCCTTCTTAATCTCCCATGCCCAAGGGTAACACATTTGAACCTTAACAATCACCCTGTTATTTGGCAATGTTCTGGCAAACATTAAAGTGTTATTTTCAGTAGTTAATATCTCGAATGTTCCACCCTTCTCGCCTGCAGCCAATGCCGGATTCGAATGGCGGACATTAATCAGATACTTGTAGAAATCGGTATAATCATTCTCAACCCACTTTTCAACCGGATCCTTTTCAAAGAATTGGAATCGCTTATTCAAGCCCATCTCCTGACCGGTATAAATAAGTGGTTGACCATTGGGAAGAGTAAAGGTAAGCACTGCCATAGCTCTGGCAGCCTCGCCCATACGCTCAAACTCGGTTCCCTGCCATGAGTTCTCGTCGTGATTCGAGGTGAACATCAAGCGAAAAGCGTGTTTAGGGTACTCATTCTGAGTGTAATTCAAGTGCCCCACCATATCATGGATTCCCTTTCTGTATTGAGCAATATCGTCCATAAGGTGGAATGTGTCCCAACGGTACGAGGCATCGAAGGCATCATAGTGAAGTTCCGGTGTTTCACCCTCGGCAAGCATATAAATTCCGGGATAGTCGCGACGCAAACCAGGGATTGTTGCACGCCAGAAGTCCATTGGAACGAGGCAAGCCATATCACAACGGAAACCATCTATACCTTTATCCAACCAGAAACGCATTGCCGAATCCATAGCGTGCCAAACATCTTTGTTCTGATAATTCAATGCCGCAATATCGGTCCAATCGAAACGAATTTCAGGCTCTCCGTTCTCGTCGCGATGATACCAATCCGCAGGGCTCTCGTTTATCCATCGTGCATCGGGCGAGGTGTGGTTTGCCACCCAATCCAGAATTACCTTAAAGCCCAATTTATGAGCCTTCTCAAGGAAAGCATGAAAATCATCCATGGTTCCGAACTCGGGATTCACTGCACAATAGTCCTGAATTGCATAATAGGAACCGTAAGTGCCCTTTCTGCCCTTAACTCCAATAGGATAGATAGGCATAAGCCAAAGAATATCTATTCCCAATCTCTTCAATCGAGGCAGATGTTTTGCCGCAGCTTTTAATGTTCCCTGAGGGGTATATTGACGTATATTCATCTCATACACCACCGAATTGTAACACCAATCGGGGTGCATTGTCTGTTGTGGTTCTGTAGTAGTCATTATATCCTAGATTTTAAAATTATACTATTCAATTCATTGTTAAAACTCTCTTCTTTAAGCAATTGCTCAATTGAAAGGTGCATCCTGTATCTCCAATAGTAACGAGCAATTGCAGGTACGTTAATCCTTTCACTATGTGGATCAACAGCCCTGATATTTGAATTTACTGATAACCAATCCTGTAACGGGAGTATTGTAAATATTGCGGGCGAGGCCACATGCTGTTCTACTATCTGTCTGCAAATCTCTGCGCTACACTCCTTTGGAGCCTGCCCCTCTTGCCACAATATTTTGTTGTAGAAGTTTTGAGACAACTGCTCATCTTCTGTCCACCATGCACGCAAAGGATTCATATCGTGTGTCGAGGTAGTACATACCGACAAATATGGATAGTGAGACGGCTTTCCGAACTCTACACCAAACTCCTTAGGCATACGCTGAATTTCAAGCGATAAGATTTGAAGTTCGTCCATTACGCTTGGTACACAGGCAGGAATCATACCTAAGTCCTCGCCACAAGCCAGCATATTAGTCGAGGCTAATAACGAAGGTAACTTCATCATTGCTGATTCATGCCAGAAATCGTTATGACGATGGTAGAAGAACTCTTCGTGAATCTTATCAAACTCTTTTCTTAATTCAGGCGATAGCGCCTTGTATGAATAGGTTTTGAAAGGTGAAATTCTTGGGTGGTAATAGCCCTTTTTATGTGGATCTTCTATAAACAGCAAATCCTCTGTCAAATCAATAAGCGACGAAATCAACTCCTCGGACTCCTCGCGATACAATTTAACCCCTGCCAGGATTCCCTTTTGGGTTGAAAATTCAGGAGCCAATGTTCCATTACTCATATAGATTGAGCGGACATGGTCGGCCATTGCTCCAAAACGATCATTAATTGCCCAATCGGCGCAATATGGTTTAGAGTAGTAGCCACTTCGCATATCGAAACCTCGCTTATAAAGTTCCTCGGCGCTATAGGGCATTGCAGGGTTGAAGTAACCCAACAATCCACGAACCGCAGTTGTCGGAATCTCCCAAATTCTAAAAAATCCCAGAATGTGATCTATGCGGAAAGCATCGAAGTATTCGGCCATTTTTTTAAGTCGCGAACACCACCATGCAAAATTATCTTCAGCCATTCGCTCCCAATTATATGTCGGGAAACCCCAGTTCTGACCGTACTCAGAAAAGGCATCGGGTGGAGCGCCTGCCTGACAATCCATATTGAAGAGATCCGGATTTACCCATGCATCCACACTTGTGCGGCTGATTCCAATAGGCAAATCGCCCTTTAACACCACACCTTGCTTATGAGCATACTCAACGGTTTCGCTAAGTTGCTGATGCAGATTATACTGGATAAAGCAGTGAAAATCAACCTCACGCTTGTTCTGCGAATAGAAATGGTCTAGTTTTGCTCTGCTATACTCTGCATAATCTTCCCATTTTCCAAACTCCGATGTGCCAAACTTATCACGCAAAACACAGAACATAGCGTATGGCATAAGCCACTCTCGGTTATGAGAGATAAAATCTTTATAATTTTTGCGCTTCGTCAATGAAGCATAACACTTTTCAAATGCACCACGCAATAAGCGAATCTTCTCGTTATTAACACGCACATAGTCAATTTGTGGCAACCCATTCAGCTCATCACGCAACTTTAGATATTCACTATCAACATCAACTCCTGCCATAGGCAGATTGATGTACTGAGGGTGAAGCGCAAATGTCGAGTTTGCATTGTATGGATACGAGTCCATCCAGGTGTGCGACATGGTTGTATCGTTGATTGGAAGAATCTGAATTATTGATTGACCTGTAGCTGCCGCCCAATCGGCCATCTTCTTCAGATCGACAAATTCTCCAATACCAAAATCAGTTTCGGTTCGTAAAGAGAAAACAGGTATTGCCGTTCCTGCTCCCCGCCATTTAAGCGGAGCTATTCTTGGAACCATCGAGTACTCTACAGCCATCTCTCTGCGCCCAACCATCGGGTAGAAGATTCTATTCTCGCCCTCCTCCCATACCAATGGTTTCAAGCTCTCTTTATCGGCAATAACAAACTTAAATTCAAATGGTGCAATAACCATAAGTTCCAAACTCCAGGTTGGAAATTTGGCATCGTTCATAGGAATAACTCTATCCCAATTTCCCAACTCATTTCCACTTCCTACAATTGCCAACACTTTATCCTGCTCAATTTGCGGATAGTCAACACATATCAATGTATTTCCCGTTGTGGAACTCTTTGCTCCCTGCTTGGAATCTCTGCGAAATACTGCTTGGGTAAAGAGCGACGAATAGAAGGGAGCATCGACGGGATTATCCAACCAACGGTCATTCACCACAACAAGAGCGGGATTACCATTAAGGCAAATATCCAATTTATGGTAGGTCCACTCCTTGCGAACTACCCCACTCTCTGATTCAATTTGGTAGCCATAGAGGTTACTATCACCAAACTCTTCACTTTTAAATTGGCAACTCCAAATATCATTTATGGTATAGCGCATTGGAAAACTTTTCCCGTTTATACATAGCGCCACTGTTTGACCCCAATCTGTCTTGTATTGTATATTGAATTTAAGCTCCATTATCCGAAAAGTCAAAATTATAAGAACCCTTTAAACAACTCCTGATTCCTGAACAACCTGTGGCTGATGAACCACCTGCTGTTTTTCCTCTTCGTAACCTGCAGGCACCAATTTGTCAAGGATAAGCATGACCGAATCGCGCAAAATATCGAAATCGGCTCTGAACTCAGGTTTAACGGGTGCTTTAGGCTGTGATTTTATTGTTAACGGATTGATAGGTTTACCATTCTCATATACACGGAAATCAAGGTGCGGACCTGTTGACAAACCTGTTGATCCTACATATCCTATCACCTCTTTCTGTGCTACCTGCTGCCCCACATGCAATCCCGATGCAAACTTTGAAAGGTGCATATAGACAGTTGTATAGGTACTGTTGTGACGGATCTTCACATAATTACCTCCTCCATTCTTCTGATAACCTTTATCAATAACCTTTCCACTTCCAATTGCATAGACCGGTGTTCCTGTAGGCGCAGCATAATCAACTCCATGATGAGCACGATAACGCTTCAACACCGGATGAAAACGGCTATTGGTAAAACGCGATGTTATTCTGTAGTAATCCAATGGAGCCTTTAAAAAAGCTCCCTCAAGGCTATTTCCGGTTTCATCAAAATAGAGAATCTCTCCATCCTGCATAAATGGAATGGCATTGACTGTCTTTCCATTGCTCGTAAATCGAGCTGCACGAATTGAAAATGTGTTCAATGGATCACCCTCCACATATTTTTGGTCGTAAACCACCCTGAACTCATCATCTTTTTGAAGACCGAAGAAATCTATACTCCAACCGAAGATTTGCGCCATATCAACCGCAAGCTGAGGATCTGCTCCGGTACGCTTCATTGCGTTCCACAGTGAACTTTCAACTCTTCCTGCCACTTTATTGGTATGCCACTCTACAGGGTAGTAACCGCGAGTTGCCGAGTATGCAGTATCGCTTCGAAGATCGAAAATCACATACCCCTCATCATTGTCCTCGTAAACAAAATACTCCATTTTAGGCTCAACAAGGGTAGTATCTACACAACGAAGACAGGCATAAGCCTGTCCTATTCGCATTGAACGTACATTAAAGACCCCTTTGGCTGCCTGCACCACTTTGTTGACCTGATTATTCGTCAAGCCATGTCGAGTAAGAATTGTTGAAAGCGTTTGATTACGCTCAACTGTTCCATAAACAATATCGTAGTCATCAATAGGAATTCCGTACTTGTAGTTTATCTGTGCTGTTGCAATAGAATCCTCGCCCGTCAAAACCATCTCCTCGACAGAAGCACCGTTCTGCTCCCCCTCTCCCTTAGGATAGAGCAGATAGCCTATAATTACACATCCTAAAATCATGGCAGCCACAATCTTACCACGTTTATGAACCACCGAAATTGAGTTTTTGTAGACCAGAAAAGCTATCAATGCTACGGCAGCTCCTATCATTCCCATGATATTTCCCCACGAAGAGTCGAGAGCCAAACCTCCACTTGCATGAGGAGCCACAAGAAAGTAACTGATGCAGACACAGGTCAGAAATGTTGCCGGAATTGCAGTAAACCAATAGCACTTTTTTTCACCCGCAAGGAACATTGAACAGGTCCATAGTGTAATACATGCCAACATCTGGTTAGAGATTCCGACATAGTTCCATAGCACAGCAAACTCAATTTGAGTCATAATATATGCCAAAATAAAAATCGGAACCGAAATTATCAAGCGACTCTTAATTGAAATCTGCTTCATTTTAAGAGCATCGGCAATAATAAGGCGAAGTGAACGGAAAGCTGTATCGCCCGATGTAATAGGACACGCCACAACTCCTATGATAGCAATTGCCGCTCCTGCCTTGCCAAGCCATGAGTTACAAATCTCGTTTACAAGTACTGCAGGGGTCTTTCCACAGGTATTCAACTCCTCAATTCCTCCGCAATATGCAATTGCCGCCGTTGCCCAGATGATTGCAATAATTCCCTCGGTAATCATTGCTCCATAGAAGATTGGACGCCCATACTTTTCATTGGACATACAACGCGCCATTAACGGACTTTGAGTTGCATGGAATCCAGAGATTGCTCCACATGAAATTACCACAAACAACATTGGAAACAAAATGTTTGACTCGGGATTTGAATGTCCGTTCTTGATTGTCTCCCACGATAGTTCGGTAAGTGTCAACTCTCCGCTAAAACCTTTAATCAGCAACGAACCTCCAACTGCCACAGCCATAAAAATCAGAGCAGCACCAAGTATTGGATAGACCTTTCCGATAATTTTATCAATTGGAAGCATGGTTGCCAAAATATAGTAAACAAAGATAATATACAACCATATATTTACATTCCAATGGGTCAGGTTTGCCATAAGGGTTGCCGGTCCGTTTACAAAAGAGACTCCCACTGCAATCAAAAGAATTGCAGTAAAAAAGACCAAGAAACGACGGAAGGGTACTCCTAAGAATTTACCAACTATATCGGGCAATCCCATTCCTTGCAAACGCATCGACAACATTCCCGACATATAGTCGTGTACCGCACCCATAAAGATACATCCCAAAACAATCCAAACATACGACATCATTCCATACGCAGCTCCCAATATTGCTCCGAAAATCGGGCCTAACCCTGCAATATTCAAGAATTGGATTACATATATCTTCCATGGAGGCAACTCAATATAATCAACTCCATCGGCCAGCTCCTGTACCGGAGTCTTTCTCTTGGGATCCGCTCCGAAAAATCTCTCCATGAATTTTCCGTAAACAATGTATCCCACTATCAATAGCACTATCGCACCAATAAATGACCACATAACCTGTTACTCTATTATCTTATTTACGTTTTCCCTTTTTAGCCCCTTTTTTCGATACCTTTTTTGTACTCTTCTTTGAAGAGCCTTTTTTCTTGCCCTCGCCCTTTTTACCTGTTATTCTTGTCGAACGGCCTCCGATAATTGCAACTCGGGTCTCCTCTTTTGTCTGGCCTGTAAAGGTGTTTCCATCGCCTGCCAATTCATAGTCAAGTTGTCTTGAAAATAGATTTGCCTTTGCTACACGAACTGTAACCACATCGCCGAGTTGATAAGTTTTATGGTGATGACGGCCAACAATTCTGTAATTAGGCTCATCAAACTCGTAGTAATCATCATCAAGGCCTGCAATCGAAACCAAACCCTCGCACTTGCTCTCATCAAGCTCTACAAAGAAGCCCCATTGTGTCACTCCGGAAATTGTACCGGCAAAACTTTGACCTATTTTGTCGGACATATACTCAACCTGCTTGTACTTTATTGAAGCGCGCTCTGCATTTGCAGCCAACTGCTCCATCTCGGACGAGTGTTTGCAATACTCCTCGTACTTCTCTTTCGATGCAGAACGTCCACCCTGCAGGTATCTATCCAACAACCTGTGCACCATTACATCGGGGTATCGACGAATCGGAGATGTGAAGTGTGTATAGAAATCGAATGCCAAACCAAAGTGTCCGATATTTTCGGTTGTATATATTGCCTTTGCCATTGAACGAACTGCAAGGGTTTCAATCAAATTCTCCTCGGGTTTATCTTTAATGCTCTGCATAAGAGTATTGAACGACGCTGTCATTGCCCTTGGGTTACCCATCTTTATCTCATAACCGAATTTGGCAATAAAATCGTTCAACTCACGCAACTTGTCATCAAGTGGTTTTTCATGTACTCGATAGACAAATGTCTTTGCCTTAGGCTTGTTGCCCACGAATGCAGCTACACTGCGGTTTGCAAGCAACATAAACTCTTCGATAAGTTTGTTAGCCTCTTTGGAACGTTTAAAGAACACTCCGATAGGTTTACCCTGCTCATCAAGATTAAACTTAACCTCCTCGCGGTCAAAATCCAAAGCTCCACTCCGGAAACGTGTTGCGCGCATCTTCTGCGCCATATCGTTAAGAGCCAATATCTCATTCTTGATTGCATGGTCGGCACCTTCGATAATTGCTTGAGCCTCCTCGTACGCAAATCTATAATCGGAATTGATTACCGCTCTTCCATACCAACTGTCAAGAATATTGGCCTCTTTGTCCATTACAAAGATTGCAGAGAAGGTCAACTTCTCCTCATTCGGACGCAGTGAACACACTCCGTTACAAAGCTTTTCAGGCAACATTGGGATGGTTCTGTCAACCAAATATACCGATGTTGCTCGTGCGTATGCCTCCTTATCGATAACGGTATTGGGCTGTACATAGTGGCTCACGTCGGCAATATGTACTCCCACTTCGTATGTTCCGTTATCCAAATATCTAAATGATAAAGCATCATCAAAATCCTTTGCATCGGCCGGGTCGATAGTAAAGGTCAACACCTTACGCATATCCCGGCGCTTTGCTATTTCGTCGGCTGGAATCTCGAAAGGAATCTTCTCGGCAGCCTTCAATACACTCTCGGGAAACTCGATTGGCAGCTCGAACTCGGCCATAATTGCGTGCATCTCGGTATCGTTGTCTCCGGGCTTACCCAACACCGTTGTAACCTTACCTATCGGATTCTTGTGTCTTTCCGGCCACGATGTTATCTCAACAACAACCTTATCGCCATCTTTAGCTCCATTCAACTCCTCGATTGGGATAAAAATATCGTAGGGCAACTGCTTTCCGGTAGGCTCAAGAAAGGCATAATTGCCAGACACATCAATAACGCCAACCATAGTTGCCTTTTTACGTTCAAGAATCTCTACAACCTCGCCCTCGGGCCTATCGGCACTTCTGTGGGCATATACCATAACCTTAACCAAATCGCCTTGCAAAGCGTGCTTTAAGTTGGCAAATGAGACATAAACATCCTTTTCTATATCATCGCTGATAATATACGCCGAACCTTTGGCTGTCAAATCAACCGTTCCTGTAATGTATCGTCCACGATTCGGTGAACGGAAACGGCCCATTGAAACCATCTCCAACGTCCCTTCGGAGTGCATCTCTTCGAGAGCCTTAAACACAGCTTTGTGATTCTCAATGCCGGGCAATCCCAACACATTGGCCATCTCTTTGTAGTTAAAGCTGATACCGGGAGTTGCCTTAATCACCGAGCCAATTGCCCGCTTCAGCTCCTTCTTTCCGATTGGAATATTGTTCTGATTCTTTTTTGACTTCTTTCCCATGGCTCTATATTTTTTAGGCGAGGCCTCACTTAGATTCGTTCTCTTTATTTACAGCCTCGGCTGCAATATCGCGACCCTCGAAACGCTTCGAATAGGCTGTAAAATCGAGTGGTTTATGCTTGTATGTATCATCTTGGAACAGCGGACTTGAAATGATATGGTCGGCTGTTGCTCTGTTACAACAGAAAATAATATTCTGCACACTTGCCAAACGTGTCAAAGCCTTGATGTCGGTGTCGTGAGGCTGCATTGACATTGGATCGGTAAAGAAGAAGAGATAGTCAATTTCACCATCCACCATACGCGAACCAATCTGTTGATCGCCGCCCAACGGACCCGAATTCAAAATTGTGAAATCCCACTCAACATCGGGATGTTGTTGCTCCAAAGCTCTCTTTATAATTGTTCCGGTAGTTCCTGTAGCATAAAATTTATGACCTATAAGTTTATCTGCATTAAACAATGCCCACTCAGTAAGCTGCTTCTTCATGGCATCGTGCGCCACCAAAGCAATTTTTCTCTTAACAAATCCTGACATAATTATAATTTTAATGTTGCCTCCTCCAACTCCTCATATCCTGCATCAATATCAAATACTCCACTCTTATACGCAGCGACCGCCAATTGATCACAACGCTCATTCTCGGGAACACTTGCATGCCCCTTTACCCATACAAAATTAACCGAATGCTTTGCACTGACAGCCAAATAACGTCGCCACAAATCTGGATTCTTCTTGTTTTTAAAACCGGTTTTTACCCACGAGGCAAGCCAACCCTTCTGAATAGCATCGACCACATACTTGGAGTCGGAATAAATTGTAACATTATTGCCAACGTGTTTTAAGGCCTCCAAACCAAGAATAACAGCCAGAAGCTCCATTCTATTATTTGTTGTAAGCCTATATGCACCAGACAGTTCCTTTCTATATGGACCACTCATAAGCACAACTCCATAGCCCCCCGGACCCGGGTTGCCGCTTGCTGCTCCATCGGTATAAATTGTTATCTGACTCATATAGGACAAAGATAGTAAAAAGTAGCCGAATAGGGATGTTAAAAAACAAAAAAAACGCACCGGAAATTTCCGATGCGTTATGAGGTCGGTAGCGGAGTCGAACCGCTCTAGACGGTTTTGCAGACCGGTGCCTAACCGCTTGGCTAACCGACCATCTTTTGGTTTGCGGGTGCAAAGTTATAACAAAATACTTTACATCCAAAATTTTCTTCAATTATTTTTCCATTGTTACGGTTGTTGCTCCTATTTTTCCACCAAGAGGAGGATTCAACTTTGCAACCTTGACCTTGGCATATTTCAGTTCCTGGAAATTGTCGTACAACTCGTCGAGCATTGTCGCACACACCCTTTCAAGAAGGGCCACATCGCGCATCATTACATTTGCAACCACTTCGTATGCACGCTGATAATTCAGTGCATCGGCAACATTATCACTTGCAACCGCCTTATCGGCACAATAGCGAAGTTCAACATCCACACGAAAATCATTACCCACTACATGCTCCACATCATAACATCCATGATAAGCATGAAACTCCAGATTCTCTAAATTTATTATTGCATCCATAATTGAAAACTATCTAAAACTTTGAGGGCTCGTTTCCGAGCCCTCGCACATTTACTAACTACTAACCTAAACCATACAAACTTATGAAAAACGATTTCTGGTTAAGACATAGGCAAAGTTATAAACAATATTTCTATTTATCAATGCAATCGTTTTAAATTTTTCTTATCAACTTTAAGCAATCGACCCTTAGACTCTATGTGATAGCGATTTACCGCAGTTACCACATACGTCATTTTTTTTGTTGGAAGGTCAATTTCAGCAAAGGTATATGGCGTGATAGCAATTATATGCTTAGGATCAGATAAATTAACCTTACTCATGTGCGGGAAAGCATACACCACGAAGTAGTGCGCACCCTGGGAAACATCGTCTTCAAGAATTGCTCCCCATGTCAAACTCAACTTCCCGTTATTTCCTGCCGACATAGTAATTTCCGAAACCTGCTTCGGCTTGTGAGAGGATAAATTTGTATAGGCAGGTATAAGTGCCGGATATTTAAAATAGCTTTCACGGAGAGAGTCGGCCGCACCTTTATTATTCCAGAAAAGCTCATTTGCCGGCCAAAAACAATAACCGCTTACTCCCTTCAATTCGCGAACCGAACGCATCTTGGCGGTAAGCTGATCAACCTTCATTGTACGCGCCACATCCTGTCCATAATATAGTTCGGCTTTACCTTTGTGTGCAGCCCACCACTTTGCAAGGGTAACATAATCTGCCTGAGCATGACCCATTTCCCAATATATCTGGGGTATGTTATAGTCAACCCACCCATTATTTACCCACAACAGAATGTCTGCATACAAATCATCGAAATTCTCGGTTCCGTTTGTTGCACTCCCATCGGGATGCGAAGAGTCGTTTCGATAAATTCCAAAGGGGCTGACACCAAAACGGACCCACGGTTTTGTGGCCTTAATTGTTTTACTCAATGCTTGAATAAGTCGATTAACGTTATCACGGCGCCAATCCTCGATATTCGTGAAACCTCGCCCATTCTCCCGGAAAGTTTTTGTATCGGGAATCTGCAAACCCGGTGATGGATAGGGATAAAAGTAATCATCCATGTGGATTGCATCGATATCGTAGCGGGCAACAATATCCTTAACAACAGTGCAGATAAAATCAATGGACTCATCAACTCCCGGATTGAAATAGATGTAGTTATTGAACTTGAAGAACCACTCCGGATGTTTATGATATATGTGCGAGGGCGCCAAATGAACCCCTCCTCCCGAGGCGGCTCTGTATGGATTCAACCAGGCATGAAACTCCATGCACCTTTTATGACACTCTGCAACAAGAAAGGCCATCGGATCGAAATTTCCTTGCGGAGCCTTACCCTGCTTTCCTGTCAAAAAACGGCTCCACGGCTCGTAAGGAGAGTTATACCACGCATCGGACTCGGGGCGAACCTGAAATACCAACGCATTGATTCCCATTGATTTCAAATCATCGAGTTTCTTTATCAAATCGGTCTTTAGCTCCTCGACACCAAGATTCATATAATCGCCCTGAAACATGGTCTGAATCCACGCTCCGCGAAATTCACGCTTAGGCGCAACCTGGGCATTTGCAACCTCGATGCCACCCAAAATGAGCATCAACATCAAAATTTTAAAAAATATATTACGCATAGTTATTAATTTTCCATTTTTCGGTGCGCAAAATTAATGAAAATAGTTATCTTTGCGTGATTAACTCTGTTAATCTACAATTTTAGGATATTATTAATTCACTAAAAGCGAAAAAGAATATGGTTTATTCACATGAAGTTCAACACATGTGTGTTGTAAAGAAGGGAGCTAACCACGGTCCGGCTCCAATTCCCGAGGAGGGAAAGTGGGTAAAAGCACAGGAGATTAAAGATATCTCTGGATTGACTCACGGTATTGGATGGTGTGCACCACAGCAGGGTGCTTGTAAACTTACTCTTAACGTAAAAGAGGGAGTTATCGAGGAGGCTTTGGTTGAGACTATCGGTTGTTCAGGTATGACTCACTCTGCCGCTATGGCATCGGAGATTCTTCCCGGAAAGACAATCCTTGAGGCGTTGAACACTGACTTGGTTTGCGACGCTATCAACACAGCTATGCGTGAGTTGTTCTTGCAGATCGTTTACGGACGTACACAGAGTGCCTTCTCAGAGGGTGGTTTGGTTATCGGTGCCGGTTTGGAGGATTTGGGTAAAGGTCTTCGCAGCCAGGTTGGTACAATGTACGGAACAAAAGCTAAAGGAACCCGTTACTTGGAGATGGCAGAGGGTTATGTAACCCGTATGGCATTGGACGAGGAGAACGAGGTTATCGGATATGAGTTCTTGAACCTTGGTAAGTTCACAGATGCTCTTAAGAAGGGGGCTACTCCGGAAGCTGCACTTGAGGGAGCTAAGGGTTCTTACGGAAGATTTGCAGATGCTGCTAAATATATTGATCCACGTAACGACTAATTCTTAACGACTAAATCTAAAGATCATGATTAGAGAGGTAAAATTTGAGAGTCAGGACCGTCGTATTAAGCAGATTCTTGCTGCATTGAACGAGAACGGTATTAAAGATATTGAAGAGGCTAACGCTATTTGCGAGGAGTACGGTTTGGATCCTTACAAAGCTTGTGAGGAGACTCAGCCTATCTGCTTCGAGAATGCAAAGTGGGCTTACGTTGTAGGTTGTGCTATTGCTATTAAGAAGGGTTGTAAAGTTGCTGCCGATGCAGCTGAGGCTATCGGAATTGGTTTGCAGGCATTCTGTATTCCCGGTTCTGTTGCTGATGACCGTAAGGTAGGTATCGGACACGGAAACTTGGCTGCT
>CAZMOG010000057.1:0-13308 GCA_964567845.1 uncultured Odoribacter sp.
ACTATATTTCAATAATTTCAAAGAACATCCCCCAATTTTAATGGGACAGTAGTGATAAGTAATAATTATTTATTAACCAAAATTTGGCATTGCTCTCACCTTGCACGATTTTTCTAACTCCTAACTGGTCACTCCTAACTCCTAACTAAAAAAAAAACTATACCTTTGCTCAATTGAATGTAATTACCTTTAAAGTTATGCAGGAGCAGCAAATACTATGGAATGCGAATTTTGTGAAGATGTGTATTGGCAACTTCATAATCTTTTTTGCGTTCTATTTAATGATGCCGTTGTTACCGCTATACCTGGCCGATGTGTTTAATGCTGACAAGCACATGATAGGATTGGTTTTGTCGGGATACACGATTGTGGCCCTCTTTATCAGACTTTTCAGTGGATATTTGGTTGACAATTTTCCCAGAAAGGCTGTATTGATGACTTGTCATTTATTATTTTCAATTCTTTTTCTGGGTTATTTTATTACAGGCTCATTGTTGATTTTTGCAGTGATACGTACACTTCATGGAGCACCGTTTGGTGCAGTGACTGTTGCCAATAGTACTGTAGCAATCGATGTTTTATATCCGTTGCGAAGAGCCGAAGGAATTGGTTATTATGGCCTTGGCAATAATATTGCCATGGCAACAGCTCCTGTGGCTGCAATGTTCATGTATGATGCGCATATCGAGTTCAATTATATCTTTCTGACAGCTTTTTTGGTGGCGATTACCGGGTTCTTTTTGGTATCAACAATTAAGCAGCAAACCTCGCCCGAAATCCAAATTGAAACCAAAAAGAAAAGAGCTCCATTTCGTGTGGATCAGCTCTTCTTGCGTAATGGTTGGCGACATGGGGTGATGTTGGCATTCTTTGCGGTGTCGTATGGAATACTTATGACCTATTTGGCTATTTATGGAAAGGAGGAACTTGGAATTACAAGTGGAACAGGTGCCTTTTATCTGATTATGGCTGTGGGGCTGGTTTTGTCGAGATTGGTAGGCGGACGCAGCTTGAGAAAGGGTAGGATTGTTCAAAATGTTGCGATTGGGGTGATTTTGGCAATGATAGGGTATCTGCTTTTTGTTGGAGTGAAGAGTAATTTTGGATACTACGGAGCAGCTTTGATAATCGGTTTGGGTAACGGGCATCTTTTCCCCGGCTTACAAACCATGTTTATCAATCTGGCGCCACACACCCGACGAGGTACTGCAAATTCAACATTTTTGACATCGTGGGATGTGGGTATCGGTATTGGAGTGATTCTCGGTGGATTTTTAGCAGATGCTTTTGGATATAATGTTGCATTTTGGGGAGCTTTTATCTCAAATGCAATAGGAGTGATTTACTATTTCGTTAGTGTGCGTTGGGCATACGAACGTTTAAAATTGAGATAAATGGGAGTTCTGAATTATATAAGGGATTATACTAAAATATGGTATTTGGCGGCACGACCCAAGACATGGAGTGCATCGGTTGCACCGGTGTTGGTTGCCGTGGCATTGGCATACAGCAAAGGGGTTGTGAATGTACCAATTTCACTATTGTGTTTGGGAGTGGCTCTCTTTGCTCAAATAGCATCGAACTATGCCAATGACTATTTCGATTTTATCAAAGGGGCAGACACCGAGGAGCGAACAGGCCCCGACAGAGCCGTTGCGAAGGGCTGGGTATCACCTAAAAGTGTTTTAATTGCATCGATAGTCTCTTTATCTTTGGCAGTGTGTTGCGGAGTGGCTGTCGTTGTTATGACAAAGTGGTGGCTTATTTTGGTGGGAATAGCGGTGGCTATTGCTGTATATGGATATAGTGCCGGTCCATATCCTTTGGCCTATAGAGGATTAGGCGATATTGCAGTTATGCTTTTTTATGGAATTGTGCCTGTATGCGGAACAATTATAGCCATAACAGGCGATATTACTTTGCGTGGTTTTCTGCTGTCGCTTTCAATGGGCTTTGTCTCTACAAACATATTGGTGGTAAATAACTATCGTGATTACGAGAACGATATGGCGGCTAATAAAAGAACCTCGATAGTAATGTATGGGCAGGGATTTGGAACCATGCTCTATATATTCTGTGCGGCAATGGCACTGATATCGGGAGTTTTAGCTTTATGTATAACAGATTCGGTAGGCGAGACACTTGTGGGGCGGACCGACATCTTTATGCAATCGGTAGGGTATGTCAAGGAGTCCATTTCCGAGATTTTCAGGAGCCAAAAGTTTTGGTTGGTGGTTTTTGTCATTGAGTTTGCATTGTTGCAATTTATTGCGTGGCGAAGATTACAGATAAGACAAGGCAAAGAGTTGAATGATGTATTGGCAATGACTTCAAGGAATGTCTTGATATGGGCAATATTTCTTGTAATTTTATTGGTAATGTAAACGCTTATGATACAGATAAATAATGTGACAAAGAGTTACGGAACTCTTCAGGTGTTAAAGGGTGTTGATATTTCAATTCCCGATAAAAAAGTAGTGGCCATCGTGGGGGCAAGTGGTGCCGGTAAAAGTACTTTATTGCATATAATGGGAACTTTGGATAACCCCGATATCGGGGCGGTAATCTATGATGGGGTAAATGTTACAAATCTGTCAAACAATAAGTTATCACGTTTTAGAAATAATAACATTGGTTTTGTATTTCAATTTCACCATCTGTTGCCTGAATTCTCTGCATGGGAGAATGTTGCAATTCCTGCTTGGATTTCCGGGCGAGGGCGCAAGGAGGGAGAACAGGCTGCGCGTGAACTGTTGAAGCTTATGGGGCTGGAGGATAGGGCCGACCATAAACCAAGCCAGTTGTCGGGAGGGGAGCAACAACGTGTTGCAGTCGCACGTGCATTGGTGAACAATCCCAAGGTTGTGCTTGCCGATGAGCCATCGGGAAACCTTGATTCAGACACGAAGAAGGAATTACATGAGTTATTCTTTCGCCTGCGTGATGAACTGGGACAGACATTCGTAATTGTTACCCACGATAACGAGTTGGCGCAGAGTGCAGATATATGTCTGAAAATGCGCGATGGAATAATTGAGAATAATTTGTAATTTGAAACAATTTACACTAATTTCGCAGACGATTTTTGAAAATTAATTTTTATAGCAATGAAATACACAGAAGAGATTGACAAAGTGAGCTATTGCTTTGGTTTGAGCATAGCAAGTAATTTGATGCAGGCAGGAGTTAAGAAGTTGAATGTTGAGGCTTTTACCGATGCGTTGACAACTGCATATGCAGGTCAGATGCCTGATATTACTCCGGAGCAGGCAAATAAGATTCTTCAGGACTACTTTACAAATATGCAGGCCGAGAGAGGCGCCGAGGCTTTGGAGCGTGGTTTGAAATTCTTGGAGGAGAATAAGAATAACGAGGGTGTTGTTGTACTTCCAAGCGGATTGCAGTATAAAGTACTTACAGAGGGTAATGGAGCGAAACCTACAGCAAAACAAACCGTATCATGTCATTATGAGGGGCGTTTGATTGATGGAACTGTATTCGATTCATCATACCGTCGTGGCGAGCCGGCCGAGTTCCCTGTAAATGGAGTGATTGCAGGTTGGGTTGAGGCATTGCAGTTAATGACAGTAGGTTCTAAGTGGCAGTTGTATATTCCAAGTGAGTTGGCATACGGTCCACATGGAGCAGGATCTTCAATCGGCCCTAACGAGACTTTGATTTTCGATGTTGAGTTGTTGGGAATCAAGTAAATTATTGCTAATGGTATTAACAAGTTTAATAGATTCAGACAATGAAGAAATTTTTAATGATGGCTGCTATTGCGTTGGCAGCAGTAAGTTGCACATGTGAGCCAAAGGGTGTTACAGTTGATGCAATGAAAACACAGCAGGATAGTGCAGAGTACTATATCGGTTATAGCATGGGTATGCAGATGCAATCTTTGGGTATAGCATCCGAGAAGCCAAACTATCAGGCAATTGCCGAGGGTTTTAAAGCTGCAATTTCAGGTGTCCAGGTGGATCCAACAGCTATGAATATGTTTATGAATGTGTATATCCAAAACATTCGCGAGAAGGCTGCTCTGGAGGCAGAGGCTGCAGAGAAAGTTTACTTCAATGAGTTGGTAAAGAACAATGATAGCATTAAAGAGTTGAGCGATGGTATTTACTACAAGGTTATCACAATGGGTCAGGGTGAGAAACCGGGAGCTACCGACGTTGTAACCGTTCACTATCGTGGAACTTTGACCGATGGAACTCAGTTCGACTCTTCATACGATCGTGGCCAGACTGTAGATTTCCCATTGAATATGGTTATTAAAGGTTGGGGAATTGCTTTGCAGCAAATGCCTGTTGGTTCTAAGTGGGTTATCTATATCCCAAGTAAGTTGGCTTACGGAACACAGGGTAGTGGCCCAATCGGACCAAACCAAACCTTGATTTTCGAGGTTGAGATGTTTGATTTCAAATCAGCTGACGAGGTATGAATTACGAAGTAACAGGTAAGTTAATTCTTAAAGAGGAGACTCAGCAGGTAACAGCATCGTTTCAGAAAAGAGATTTTGTTATTGAGGTTGAGAATGAGCGTAATCCGCAATGGAATGACTTTATCAAGGTGCAATTGACTCAGGATAGATGCGACCTGTTGCAAAATATCTCTGAGGGAGAGTTGATTAAGGTTCATTTTAATTTGCGTGGACGCAAGTGGGAGAAGGATGGTAAAGTATCTTATTTTACAAATCTTGAGGGTTGGAGAATTGAGAAAGTTACCGTCGAGAATGAGGTTCCTGCAATGCCTGAATACAAGGTCGAGGATATTCCTCCAATCGAGGAGTCGAACGACGATCTTCCTTTTTAATGGATTGTTAAAAAATGAAATATTTTATGGAGGTGAACGTAGTGTTTACCTCCATTTTTTATATATTTGTGTTTTAAACAATTTAACCATGAGATTACCTAAAATCAAATCAACCATTTTGCCTGTTTTGGCAATAGTGCTACTTATCTCTTGCACAGCAAATCGATCTGATTCTCGTCAGCAGTTAGTAACCGGCAAATCGACAGAGAGTGTCGGTATCAGTAGTGAACGTTTAGAAAGAGTTGATTCTATTTGTAATTTGTGGATAGAGAATGGAACATTACCGCATGCAACAGCAATGGTTGTGCGTAAAGGTCAGGTTGTATTCCATGAGGCATACGGTTGGCGTGAAATGGATAAACAGATTCCAATGCAGAAGGATGATATTTTCCGCAATGCTTCGCAGACCAAGGCAATAACAAGTGTTGCATTGATGACTCTTTTCGAGCAGGGAAAATTCGGTTTGGATGATCCTATTTCAAGATATATTCCCGAGTTCAAGAACCCTCGGGTATTGGATAAAATCGAGGCTGATGGCAGGACCTATACATCGCACCCTGCACGTCGTGAAATTACATTCCGTGACCTGTTGACCCACCGTTCCGGTATAAGTTATGCAACTTTGTGGGGACACCCTACCTATACATTGTGTAAGGATTTGAATATTCCGAATATAACAAGTACCGATTCAATAACAATTGCTGATGCTGTGAAGTTATATGCACAAGTACCACTTGAAGCGGAGCCGGGAGAGCGTTGGATTTACGGTTGGAATCTTGATATAGCTGGTTATTTGATTGAGATATTATCGGGAATGCCTTTTGATGAGTATTTAAAGACTACCATATTTGAGCCGCTTGGAATGAAAGATACTCACTTCTTCCTTCCGGATGAAAAGGCAGACCGTTTGGTTACAATTTATAATAAACGTGGACCTAAAGGAAAGATTGTTCGTTGCGATAATGAGTTTTATCAAACCTATCCCATAACCGGAGCCAAAACCTACTTCTCGGGAGGTGGCGGACTATGCGGAACCATTGAGGATTACGCTAAGTTCTGCCAAATGATGCTGAATAAGGGTTCATTTAATGGCCATCAGATTTTGGGAAGAAAGACCGTTGAGTTGATGACTGTGAACCAAATGGGTACCGGCAGTGATGGCTGGGGCTGGAGTCTTGGGTTCGAGGTTGTAGGTAAAAACAAAGAGATTGAGACACTTGCCTCGGCAGGTTCATATTTCTGGAGCGGAATGTTCAAGACATTCTATCATATCGATCCCAAAGAGGAGATGGCAATCCTTTTCTACTTTAATGCTTTGGATTACTATGACCCGGGATTATTCGAGAAATTTAAATTGATGGTGTATCAAACAATAATAGATTGATAAAGTAAGATTATGAAAAAGTTTTTGTGCGTATTGTGCGGAGTGCTTGCGGTGTTGACGGTAAGGGCACAGGATTTGGGCGTTACATACAGACAAGAGGTGCTTCAATTTAAAGAAGATGTATGTAAACTTACAATTAAGATCAATTATTGGGATAGAGAGTCATGGACCTATTGGTATGATACCAATGGCAATGTTCTTCGCTATTATACACAGAAGTTCAAGGGAGCTAACCAACCTATAAGTTATGAAATGGTAACATTGACCCCTGAGGGTAAGATGTTGACTTCAGTTGTAACAACATTTGAGAATGGCAAACAAATAGGAGTTAAGCGTGACACATGTAATGAGTACAATGGAGGAGCTGTAATCGAGATACCTCGCCCGAAATTGGAGTTTGTATATTACCAGGTTCCCGGTAAGAAGGACAAGAAGGGTAATTGGCTGCAAGTGTCAAGGTCATACGGAAATTATAGTGAGATAATTTCACGTGAGATAGCGTATCACTCTTCAATGCCAAATGCTGTAAAGTCGGAGTTTAATGACATTGCTCATGTCAATAACTCAATCAAAAGTTATTTTGAGCGTAAGGCAGAGATAGAGGCTCAAAAGAGGGCAGAGGAGGAGAGTATGCTAAGAACGGCGGGGCTTGTGTTTGTAGTTCTGATTATCCTTTTCGTATTGTTCTTGCTTACGATTAATGAGATAAGAAGAAATAATGCTAAATCATATATGCTTATGATGGTATTTGAACTTCTGTTTGGTTTAATGTGGTTACCGCTCGGAATAGCTCTATTACATACGAGTAAAATACTTCTTGCAGTTGGAATTGTTTTAGCTGTAATTTCGTTTGTAACAATGATTTGGTGGCTTAAAAAAGGTTTGAAGGGAGTATTCTGGGGAATTGAGTATCGTGGATTTTTAGTTTTCTGTAGATTGTGTGTATATATGTTGCTTATGTTGTTATTGCCGGGTCTTATGTAGCCCTGTATAATGTTGAAATAAAAAATAGTTGATATTAAATAGTTAAATCAAATTTAAATTTATAAATTTGTGAGATTTGA
The DNA here is from genome assembly GCA_964567845.1 of uncultured Odoribacter sp. Taxonomy (GTDB): domain Bacteria; phylum Bacteroidota; class Bacteroidia; order Bacteroidales; family Marinifilaceae; genus RGIG9079. Next base: position 7,267 of record CAZMOG010000057.1, read on the forward strand.
ATTTATAAACGAATTTATTAAACTTTAAAATATTTATACCTATGGAACAAGACGAGTTGATTAAGTTAGTTACCGAAAAGGCTAACAAATGGCTTTCTCCTGCTTATGATGCTGAGACACAGGCAGAGATTAAGAGAATGCTTGAGAATGAGGATAAGACCGATTTGATCGAGGCATTCTATAAAGATTTGGAGTTTGGTACAGGTGGATTGCGCGGAATTATGGGTGTTGGTAGCAACCGTATGAATATCTATACAGTTGGTGCTGCAACTCAGGGTTTGGCAAACTATTTGAACAAGAACTTCAAGGATCTTGAGCAAATCTCTGTATGTATTGGATATGACTGTCGTAATAACAGTGATTTGTTTGCTAAAATCTCGGCAGATATTTTCTCAGCGAATGGTATTAAGGTCTATTTGTTCGAGGATATGCGTCCTACTCCCGAAATGTCATTTGCAATTCGTCACTTAGGATGCCAAAGTGGTATTATTCTTACAGCATCGCATAACCCAAAAGAGTATAACGGATATAAGGCTTATTGGGAGGATGGTGCACAGGTATTGGCTCCACACGATAAGGGTATTATTGACGAGGTTAATAAGATTGCATCGGCAGCCGATATTAAGTTCCAGGGTAATCCTGATTTGATTCAGATTATTGGCGAGGATGTAGATAGCGTTTACTTGGATATGGTTCATGGAATCTCTATCGATCCTGAGGTTATCAAGCGTCAGAAGGATTTGAGCATTGTTTATACCCCTATTCACGGAACAGGAATGATGTTGGTTCCACGTGCATTGAAGCAGTGGGGATTCGAGAATGTTCATTGTGTAGAGGAGCAGATGGTTAAGAGTGGTGATTTCCCAACAGTTATCTCTCCAAACCCCGAGAATGCAGAGGCTTTGTCAAAGGCTATCAGTTTGGCTAAGAGTATCAATGCCGATATTGTTATGGCAACCGACCCCGATGCTGACCGCGTAGGAATGGCTTGTAAGAATGATAAGGGCGAGTGGGTACTTGTCAATGGTAACCAGACAGCCTTGATTTTCTTGTACTACATCATTAAGAATCGTATTGCTACAGGTAAGATGCAGCCAACCGACTTCTGTGTTAAGACAATTGTTACCACTGAGTTGATTAAGGCTGTTGCAGATAAGAACAATATTGAGATGCGTGACTGTTATACCGGATTCAAGTGGATTGCACGTGAGATTCGTTTGAGCGAGGGCAAACAGCAGTATATTGGTGGAGGTGAGGAGAGCTATGGTTTCCTTGCTGAGGATTTTGTTCGCGATAAAGATGCTGTGTCAGCATGTACTTTGTTGGCAGAGATTTGCGCATGGGCTAAGGATCAAGGTAAGACACTATACGATATTTTGATGGAGATCTATGTTGAGTATGGTTTCTCAAAGGAGGTAACTGTTAACGTAGTAAAACCAGGAAAGAGCGGTGCTGATGAGATTAAGGCAATGATGAAGGAGTTCCAGGCTAATCCTCCAAAGGAGATTGGTGGCTCTAAGGTTGCTTTGGTTAAGGATTACACATGTTTAAAGGCTACTGATTCGGAGGGTAATGTTACCGATATTGTTATGCCTGAGACAAGTAATGCATTGCAGTTCTTTACCGAGGATGGAACCAAGATTTCTGTTCGTCCTTCAGGAACCGAGCCAAAGATTAAGTTCTATATCGAGGTTAAGGGCGAGATGGCATCAATCGGTGCGTTTGACCAGGCCGATGCAGCAGCTCTTCAAAAAATCGAGGCGGTTAAACAGTCATTGGGTATCTAAGATTGTTATTCAGATTGATAGTATAAAGCAGAACGCATAGCCGTTCTGCTTTATTTTTGTACAACCAGTATTGATAACTCGTATAGAAGGTATAGGGGCCCAAATACAATTAGAAGTGTAAACGGATCGCCAGATGGTGTGATTATGGCGGATAAAATCAACAAGGCTACAATGGCTTCGCGCTTGTATTTACATAGTATATGTTTGTTGACTATACCAAAACATGATAGTATCCATGCCATAATAGGCATTTCGAATACTATGCCCATAATCATTATCAACATTGTGAATGTTCCAATGTACGATGCCAGGTCAATTTGATTGGTAATGGCTCCACTTAATTCATATTCTGTTAGAAAACGGAATGTGAATGGGAATATTAACAGATATGATACAGCACATCCCAGGTAAAACATTATGGTTGTGCCCAAAAACACAACTCTCATGTGTTTTACCTCGCTTTCGAATAGTGCAGGGCGGATAAATTTCCATATTTCAAATACCAAATATGGAAAGGCAATAATTAACGCCAAAGAGATGGAGGTTTTGATGTGGGTTAAGAATTGCGATGTTACATTGATATTTATTATTTCGACAGAGTAGTTGGTATCAAATGATAACCATTGATAAACGAAAAAGTCTCCGGTAGTTGGTGCCAATATATATTGATCAAAAATGTATGGCATGGCCAGAAAGATTCCTACCATGCATACACCTACAACACAAACCACCCTGAATAGTGCCCATCTTAGCACTTCAAGGTGATCCCAGAATGTTAATTTTTCCTCCATTAATATTTTCGGATGTATTACTCTTTTTCTACGTCTCCTTTAACATCCTTCTCAATATCTTTCATTCCATCTTTGAAACTCTTGACTCCTTTGCCAAGACCTTTCATCAACTCAGGAATTTTTTTACCTCCAAAAAATAGTAGTACAACCAATGCAATTATAAGAATTTCCGCCATTCCAATATTGCCTAAAAACAGTGCGTTTCCCATATTGTGTTCTTTTATGTTTTGTTGCTTTCTGTCACCCAAAGGTAATTAATATTACAATATAATCAAAATAGCGGGAATTTTTTCGTAATTTTGCGCCATTATGGATTTCAATATAATATTTGTAGCTGCGGTATTGGTGTTCATGTTGTGGGCATTGATTGCCGATAAATTGCGTCCGGGACTGATTCTGTTTACTGCAGTAGTTCTGTTTTTGTGCGCAGGAATATTATCGCCCAAAGAGGCGTTGGAGGGATTCTCGAATAAGGGAATGATAACAGTGGCCTTGCTCTATCTGGTTTCCGAGGGAGTAAGACTAAGTGGTGTGTTGGAGCGTGTGACCTATAAAATGTTGCCCAAGGCAAAAACGGGAGAAAAGGTTTCGTTGACAAAGGCTTTGTGTCGTTTCTTGCCTATGACCTCGTTCATTTCAGCATTTCTGAATAACACTCCGGTGGTTGTTATCTTCGCTCCGATGATTAAAAACTGGGCGCAAAAAATGCACCTTCCTCCAACCAAGTTTCTTATTCCACTAAGTTATGCAACTATTTTAGGAGGTATTTGTACTTTGATTGGTACAAGTACGAACCTCGTGGTTAATGGTTTGGTTATTGATGGAATAAACGAAGGCATCATTAAGAATGGTCATGCGTTGTCAATGTTTGAGTTGGGTAAAGTGGGTGTGTTTATCGCTTTAACCGGTCTTTTCTATTTGATAATGATCAGCCGTTATTTGTTGCCGAGTAAGCGTGTTGCCGATGTTGAGGGGGAGCAGAGCAATAACTCTGATTATGTTAGAGTCGAGGCTATGCTTAGTACTCGTTTTCCGGGACTTGGCAAAACATTGCGTGAGTTTGATTTTTACCGTCATTATGGCGCAAATGTTCGTGCAATCCGACGTAGTGGAGAGATTTTGAAAGAGGATTGGATGAACACCCCTTTGACAATGCAGGATACATTGATTCTTGATGCCGACAAGACATTTATTCCAACATGGGGAGAGAGCCGTGTTTTCTGGATGTTGAATGTGGTTGGAGCAGAACCTCAATTGGGAAAGAAAAAAAGGTATTTTGCAATTATCCTGACCTGTTTGATGATTATCGGAGCAACAGTTGGAGAGTTGCCTTTTGTTCAGGAGTTGGGCTTGAAGATTAAGCTGGATATGTTCTTTTTTGCTGCTGTTACAGCGGTAATTATGGCATGGACAGGAATGTTTAGCCCAAGAAAATATACCAAACTTATTTCGTGGGATGTGCTTATTACAATCGCTTGTGCTTTTGGTATAAGTAAAGCAATGATTAATAGTGGTTTTGCAGATATGATTGGCGGATATATTATTGATTTGGCAGATCAGGCGCGAAATAGCGATAATGGTATATATATCATGATGGCTGCGCTGTATTTGATTACCAATCTCTTTACCGAACTTATTACAAATAATGCAGCGGCTGCGCTTGCATTCCCATTGGCGGTAAGTATAAGTAGTAAGCTGGGAATTGATCCAACGCCTTTCTTTATTTGTATCTGTGTTGCGGCAAGTGCATCATTCTCAACTCCTATCGGTTATCAAACCAATTTGATTGTGCAGGGTATAGGTGGATATAAATTCCTTGACTTTGTTAAGGTTGGATTGCCAATGAATATCATTCTCTTCTTAATGAGTGTCTTTCTAATCCCACTTCTATATTAAAATGGTTATAAAATAAACGGTGTTCATTTGAACACCGTTTATTTTATAATCCTAACTATCTGATCTCTGCACCAAGTTGATGTTTGTATGCTCCGATTAGCTTGTTCATTGTCTTGTCGATTACCTTATCGGTTAAGGTTTTCTCCTCGTCGAGTAGAGTAAAACTTACAGCGTATGATTTCTTGTCCGCTCCAAGCTTTTCGCCCTCGTAAACATCGAACAGAGTTACATCTTTAAGAATCTCCTTTTCGGTTCTTAGTGCAATATCCTTAACCTCTTTGAAAGTTATCTTCTTGTCCAATAGAAGTGCTAAATCACGTTTAACTGCAGGGAATTTAGCCATTGGGGTGTAGGTGACTTTATGGTTCTTCATGAGTTTTAGGATATTCTCCCATTGGAACTCGGCATAATATACCGGCTGCTCAACATCGGCAAGTTTAAGAGCCTTTTTAGACAATACTCCGAAGTGTAGAATGGTTTGCTGACCAACTGCGTAGGTAAGTCCCTCGCTGAATATGTCAAGTTCAACCTCGCTCACCTTTATTGACTCTTGTTTTATTCCCAAACGTTTCAATACCATTTCGCAATATCCCTTCAGGTTGTAGAAGTCGCTCTTAACCTCGGCTCCATTCCAACTTAGAAGTGATTTGTTTCCGGTAATAAAGATAGCCAATTTCTCCTCCTCTTTGTATTGCTTTTGTGGATTGTCGCAATTCTCTTTTTTATTAAAGGTGTACTCTTTTCCGAATTCGAACAGACGCAAATCCGCATTTTTACGGTTAATGTTGTATGAAATGCTCTCCAAGCCACCGAATAGCAGGCTTTGACGCATTGCACCAAGGTCTGAGCTAAGTGGGTTGAACAGTTTTACGGTTCTTTCCGGATTGAAGCAATTAAACTCTTCGAAATAGCTTGCTTTTGTCAATGAGTTATTCATGATCTCGTTGAATCCGTTTGCTGCCAACATATCCGAAATCATATCTCTCAGTTTATAGGCATCGGGTTTCTCTGAATAACTCAATGTCGAGTTTACTTTGTTTGGTACCTCAACGTTATTGAATCCGTAAATACGAAGAATATCCTCGATAACATCGGCCTCGCGTGTTACATCGACCCGGTAGGGTGGTACGTTCAAAAGTAAATCATCGCCCTCTTCGCTAACAATCTTGATTTCAAGTGCTGTCAAGATGTTTTTGATTGTGTCATGACCAATGGCCTTTCCAATCAAACGGTCAATGTGTGAATATTTAACCTTTACCTCGAAGTCCTTCATTGGCTCCGGATAAATGTCAATGATGTCCGATGTGATTTCACCTCCTGCGACCTCTTTGATAAGCAAGGCTGCACGTTTGATTGCGTAGATGCAGGCATTGGGATCTGTGCCACGCTCAAAACGGAATGAAGCATCGGTGTTCAAACCGAATCTGCGTGCAGTTTTTCTTACAAAAACAGGATCGAAACTTGCGCTCTCAAGGAATACATTGGTTGTCTTTTCGCTAATACCACTCTTCAAACCACCAAATACTCCGGCAATACACATTGGTTCTTCGGCATTACAAATCATAAGA
>CAZMOG010000058.1:0-13081 GCA_964567845.1 uncultured Odoribacter sp.
CTACAGCCAACTCCAACAAGTTACCCTCGCCGGTCTCAGCACACTTGGTAATAGCTGCCAATGCTGCCTCAACCTCCTCCTGATTACGCTCTGCACGCAACTTCTGCAAACGAGCAATCTGAGCCTCGCGAACAGCTGTGTTATCAACCTCAAGAATATCGATTGGATCCTCTTTGTCAAGTTTATATTTGTTAACTCCTACAATTGTCTGGATTCCGCTATCGATACGAGCCTGTGTACGTGCAGCAGCCTCCTCGATACGCAATTTTGGAATACCACTCTCAATAGCAGCTGCCATACCTCCAAGTTTCTCTACCTCCTGGATATGTGCCCAAGCCTTGTCAACCAACTCCTGAGTCAAGCTCTCAACATAGTATGAACCTGCCCATGGGTCAACTGCCTTACAAACTGTTGTCTCCTCCTGGATATACAACTGAGTGTTACGAGCAATACGAGCTGAGAAATCGGTTGGAAGAGCGATAGCCTCGTCAAGAGCATTGGTGTGCAAACTCTGAGTGTGTCCCAAAGCAGCTCCCATAGCCTCGATACAGGTACGTCCAACGTTGTTGAATGGATCCTGCTCTGTCAATGACCAACCAGAAGTCTGTGAGTGTGTACGCAATGCCAAAGATTTTGGGTTCTTTGGATTGAACTGCTTAACAATCTTAGCCCACAACAAACGTCCTGCACGCATCTTGGCAATCTCCATGAAGTGGTTTGTACCGATAGCCCAGAAGAATGACAAACGTGGTGCGAAAGCATCAATATCCATTCCTGCATTAACTCCTGCACGCAAGTACTCCAATCCGTCAGCCAATGTGTAAGCCAACTCGATATCTGCTGTAGCTCCAGCCTCCTGCATGTGGTATCCGGAGATAGAGATTGAGTTGAACTTAGGCATATTCTTAGATGTATATTCGAAGATATCAGCAATAATCTTCATAGAGAACTTAGGTGGATAGATATATGTGTTACGCACCATGAACTCTTTAAGAATATCGTTCTGGATTGTTCCTGACAACTGATCCAATGTAGCTCCCTGCTCCAATCCTGCAACAATGTAGAATGCCAAAATAGGAAGAACGGCACCGTTCATTGTCATTGATACAGACATTTTGTCCAATGGAATCTGATCGAACAAAATCTTCATATCAAGGATAGAATCAACAGCAACTCCTGCCTTACCTACATCACCAATTACACGTGGGTGATCAGAGTCATAACCACGGTGAGTAGCCAAGTCAAATGCAACAGACAATCCCTTCTGTCCTGCTGCAAGGTTTCTACGATAGAATGCGTTACTCTCCTCAGCAGTAGAGAATCCTGCGTACTGACGAATTGTCCAAGGGCGCAAAGGATACATTGCTGAGTAAGGTCCACGCAAATATGGAGGAATACCAGCTACATAGTCAAGGTGCTCCATTCCCTCCAAGTCCTCAACATTATACTCGGGCTTTACCGGGATCAACTCCGGAGTGGTCCAAGTTTTGGCAATACCATTCTTCTCCTCCCACTCTGCAGCGGCTACAGGAGCTTGTTTTGCCGACTTAATATCTATATCTTTAAAATTTGGTTTCATACTTACTCAATTTATCAAATTCCAAGTTTCTGTTGATAGCCCTTCAACTCCTCCAATACGTTGTTCTTAACGTGGATGTAGTTTGTAAGACCCTTAGCCTCTAACTCAGCACGACACTCCGGATTTCCTGCTACAACTATGATAGCCTTCTCCTTCAATGCCTCGTAAACCTCAGGAGCGAATCCTGCGTACTCGTCATCTGAGCTACATACAACTACAATTGCAGGGTTCTCGGCCAAGCAAGCCTGAACACCCTCCTCTACAGTTGCGAAGCCGTTGTTATCTTTAACCTCGAATCCTGCGCAAGCGAAGAAGTTGCAAGCGAACTGAGCACGAGCCTTACGCATTGCCAAGTTACCCATTGGGAACATATATACCAATGGACGACCATTCTGAGCAGCATACTTATCAGTTTTGTTACGCATAGCCTCGAATGCCATAACTCCGCGATATGGTTTTAATGTCTCGAACTCTGCATCCTCAACGGTGCAATCCTCTGCCTGGAACACCTCGTCTGAAAGATCGGCAATAACCTCGTTGAAATTAGGGAACTGGTTAACTCCTACATAACTCTCCTTACGCTGAGCAATAGCCAAATCGCGAGCCTTTGCAGTCTCGTTTACTGCAGCCTGAACGAATCCGCTCTTCAATGCTGCAATATAGCCACCCTCTTCCTGAACCTGCAAGAACAGTTTCCATGCGCCCTCGCTTATCATCTCGGTCAACTCCTCAATGTAGTAAGAACCTCCGGCAACATCGGCAACCTTCTCGAAGTGTGACTCCTCTTTCAACAACAACTGCTGGTTGCGAGCAACACGCTCAGCCAACTCGCTTGGAGTCTGATAAGCACAATCAAATGGATTAACCAAGTATGACTCAACACCACCCAATACAGCAGACATAGCCTCGGTCTGAGTTCTAAGCATGTTTACGTTTGGATCGTAAGCTGACTTGTTCCACTTACTTGTCTCTGAGTAGATATGCATCATGCACTTGCAGTCGCAACATGGGTTGTAACCCTTTACGATCTGAGCCCACAAATAACGAGCTGCACGCAACTTAGCAATCTCCATGAAATATTTTGAACCTGTTGCGAAGTGGAAACGTACCTTTGGAGCAATCTGATCAATTGACAAACCTGCGTCGGTCAAAAGATCCAAGTACTCAACTCCTGCTGCCAAAGCAAATCCCAACTCCTGAACAACAGATGAACCTGAATTGTTGAAAATGTGACCGCCAACCTCAACAACCTTGAAGTTAGGATAAGCAGCTGTCTTCTCGATAGCAGCTTTTAACACATTTGCACACTCAGGATTGAATTTTCCTTTCAATGTAGCCTTTCCGATTGGGTCAAACTTGATTCCACCATTGATTTTCTTCGGTGCATAACCCTTCTCTGCTACATACTCGATAAATGACTCTAGGAAGTTTGATTTAGCACAAACACCCTCGAAGTTTACCTCGATGCACTCCAAGCAGATTCCGTTCAACAAAGCCTCAACATCGGCCTTTGTGTAAGAAACTCCGCAACCTGCCATCACAAAACCAAGTGAATCAACACCACGGTTCAAAACATCGAGTGCCTTCTGATTTGCAGCAGCATAATCGGTAACAGCAATGTTCTGACGAACATACCAACTGTTGTTATCCTTCTTGTTTCCACGAACAAATGGATACTCGCCGGGATAACCCTGCAAATTCTTAAGCTCTGCCATGTTCTCTAAACGATACATAGGCTGAACATTGAAGCCCTCGTTAGTACGCCACACCAATTTCTTATTGAAGTCGGCGCCTTTCAAGTCCACAGTAACTTTGTCAACCCACTCCTGCATGGTGTTGGGAGCAAACTCACTGAATAAATTTTCTCTTTTTGCCATAATTATATGTTTAACAATACATTCATTCACAACGCTACTGGACACACCATTCCCTATAACGTTTTCAAAGAGCAAAAATAGGCAAATAAATCTATTTACGAAAAATTTAAGGGATTTTTTACCTTATAAATTTTAAACAGCTTCTTAATTTGGCAGAACACTCTCTTTAAATTAACTTTGCACGGAATTTTTGAACCATGACAAATAACAGAGAAAGAGAAACAATCTGGCTCGAAGCCATTGAAAAATATAGTGAGCGTACCGGAAATGCGCCCTCGCCCAAAGCATTTCTATTTGATATGGACGGAGTACTTTTCGACTCCATGAAAAACCATACATTGGCCTGGTACAAAACAATTTCCGGCATGGGTATTCCATGTGAACGCAACGAATTCTACCTTTACGAAGGCTGTACCGGCAAAGGGACTATAAACAACTTTTTTCATCGCATATACGACCGCGACGCCACCGACCAGGAGGTTCAGCAGATATACAGCGTAAAGAGCGACCACTTCAACCAAATGGCGAAGGCAGAACCAATGCCGGGAGCCAAAGAGGTTCTTAATCAGATTAATGGGCGAGGCCTCAAGATTGTGCTTGTAACCGGCTCAGGGCAACGCTCACTGCTTGAGCGTTTGAGCAATGCCTATCCCGGAATCTTCACTACTGACAACATGGTAACAGCCTTCGATGTAACCAATGGCAAACCCGATCCGGAGCCATATCTGAAAGGAATGGAAAAAGCCGGAGTCAAAGCTCAAAACGCCATTGTAATCGAAAATGCTCCAATGGGATGCAAATCGGGTCGGGCAGCCGGAATATTCACAATCGCAGTCAACACAGGCCCCATACCCAAAGAGACTCTATTGGAATCGGGTGCCGACATTGTACTCGACAACATGGTTGACCTGAGCGAAAGTTTGTCTGACATTTTAAAGCTAATGGAACTATGACACCACAGATAAAAGAGCAGGTTGCAAACGCAGTAAAAGTACTTCGCGAAGGTGGAATCATCCTCTACCCTACCGACACTATATGGGGATTGGGATGCGATGCCACAAATGAGCAAGCGGTACAGAAAATTTACGCACTGAAGCAGCGTGCCGACTCGAAAGCGATGCTCGTTCTGCTTGACGATGTGGGTAAAATTGCATCATACGCATCCATGCCCGACATTGCCTATGATCTGTTGGAAGCAATAGTAACCCCAACAACAATCATCTACCCTGAAGCCAAAAACTTAGCTCCATCAATGATTTGCGAGGAGCGCACCATAGGCATAAGAATTACGTGCGAGGAGTTTTCCAAAGAGCTTATCAGAGCATTCAGAAAGCCTTTGGTATCAACCTCGGCAAACATAAGCGGAGTGCCCTCGCCCCGCTTCTATAACGAGATTTCCGATACAATCAAGAACGGAGTTGACTACATTGTCGATTACCGCAGAGAGGAGAAAACCATACACAAACCGTCATCTATTATCAAACTTGGAATGGGCGGTCAAATCGAGATATTAAGAAAATAATTTGGCACTATGGCACTGATATTATGTATAGAGACATCGACCACAAGTTGCTCAATTGCACTTGCAAAAAACGGTCAAGTTGTTGCCCTTCGAGAAAACGACGAAGGATTAAATCATTCTGTATTGGCAGCCCCATACGTAGAAGAAGTACTGAAAGAGTATAAAGTTGAAGTTAAGGATCTTGACGCAGTTGCAGTAAGCATGGGCCCGGGCTCATACACTGGACTCAGAATCGGAGTTTCATTAGCCAAAGGGCTTTGCTATGGTGCAAATATTCCATTAATATCAATACCAACATTACAGGCATTGACAATCAATGCAGCGACTAAAACAAACGACCCTGACGGGCTTTATATACCAATGATTGATGCCCGCAGAATGGAGGTCTATTCTGCTATATGCAAGGCAAACGGAGAGCAAATTACCGACACCGAAGCGATTATCGTTGAGCCTGATTTCTACAAAGAGCATATTAATAAAGGTAAAGTTTATCTATTCGGAAATGGAAGCGCAAAAACCAAAGAGATTCTAACCTCGCCCAACATAACATTTATTCAAAATATCGAAACATCGGCAGTTGGATGCGCACCCATTGCAGAGAGAAAATTTTTAGCCGAAGAGTTCGAGGATGTGGCCTACTTTGAACCTTTCTATTTAAAAGATTTTATAGCTACAACCCCCAAAAAACGGCTCTAAATCTTAAAAAACCACTTTTTTCACCATTTTTTTTGAAAAAAAGTGGTTTTTTCTGTTAATAATAACTAAACTTGTACTTTAAATTAAGGGGATAGTTGCGCACTGTCCTATGCAAACGATTTAAATTTTAAAAATAACATATCAAAAACTTTAAAAGTATGAAGAAAAACAGATTCTCAGCTGCTTTGGCTGCCTTGTTGGTGGGAGCAACATTGTTCTCATGTACCAGCGAGCCTCGCTACACAGCGTCGGGCTTGGACAAACAAGCATTCATGCAGCAGATTAACGGTGTACAGAACCAGTTGTACACAATGACCAATGCCAATGGCATGGAGGTTGCAATTACCAACTTCGGTGGTCGTATCGTTTCAATTTGGGTTCCGGACAAGAACGGAAACTTTGGTGATGTTGTTTTGGGATTTGACTCAGCAAACGAGTATCTTCCAGAGAACAACGCAAGTGATTTCGGAGCTTTCATCGGTCGTTACGGAAACCGTATCGCAGATGCAAAATTTACCCTTGACGGAGTTGAGTATCAGCTAAATGCAAACAACTTTGGACACTGCTTGCACGGAGGTCCTACCGGATTCCAGTACAGAATGTGTAACATTGAGCAGACAGCTCCAAACAGCGTAACTTTGACCTACACCTCTGCCGATGGTGAAGAGAACTTCCCGGGCGAGTTGGCATGCGAGGTTGTTTACACAGTTACCGACGACAACGCATTGAAGATTGAGTACACAGCAACAACAGACAAACCAACTGTTGTTAACTTGACAAACCACAGCTACTTCAATTTGACAGGCGATCCTAACAAGAAGATTACCGATCATATCATGTATATTAACGCAAAGAACATCACTCCGGTTGATACAACATACATGACATATAGCGTAATCGAGGAGGTTGCCGGCACAGATATGGACTTCACTACTCCAACAGCTATCGGTGCAAGAATCGATAACTTCGAGTGTGTGCAGTTGAAGAACGGTAACGGTTATGACCACAACTATGTATTGGACAACAACTGCGACGTTAAGAATCTTGCAGTAAAGGTGGTTGAGCCTGTTAGCGGGCGTACATTGGAGGTATACACCGACCAGCCGGGTGTTCAGTTCTACACAGGAAACTTCCTTGATGGAACTGCTGTTGGTAAAAAGGGTATTGCTTATAACCAGAGAGTTGGATTCTGCTTGGAGACACAGCACTATCCTAACTGTCCAAACGAGCCGACATTCCCATCAACAGTATTGCGTCCGGGAGAGACATACAACCATGTATGTATCTACAAATTTGGCGTAGAGAAATAATATTAACAAACACATAAAAAACAGTATTAGTAATGACAGGTTCAGGTTTCGCGACGATTGATTTCGTCATCCTAGCAGTGTACATCGTATTGTTGGTAGCCCTAGGATTGTTCCTCTCTCGCGACAAGGGAGGAAAGGAGAAGAGCTCTAACGACTACTTCCTTGCAGGAAACACCCTTACATGGTGGGCAGTTGGAGCATCACTTATTGCGGCTAACATCTCTGCCGAGCAGATGATTGGTATGGCCGGTTCAGGATTTAAAATCGGTTTGAGTATTGCAGCTTACGAGTTGATTGCTGCCGCATCATTGATTTTGGTGGCTAAATACTTGTTGCCATTGATGATCGAGAAGAAGATTTACACCATGCCTCAGTTCTTGAGAGAGCGTTATAACTCTGGTGTAGGACTTGCATTCTCTATCCTTTGGTTGTTGTTGTATGTATTCGTTAACTTGACATCGGTTGCATGGTTGGGTTGCTTGGCTATCCAGCAGATTCTTGGAATTCCCGAGACAATTGCAATGACAGTTGGCGACACAATCTACTACTTCGACGCTAAGACAGTTATCATCCTTATCCTTTTCTTGATTGCAGGTATCTACTCAATCTACGGAGGTTTGGCTGCAGTAGCATGGACCGACGTTCTTCAGGTAGTATTCTTGATTGGTGGTGGTATCATTACCGCTTACTACGCAATCTGCGCTGTATCGGGCGAGGCTGACAGCTTCTTCAAGGGGATCTCTACACTTTACGATACATGTAAGGCAATTCCAAATGACACTCACTTCAACCTTATTGTAAAGAACAGTCCAGAGACTGCTGCAGCATTCAAGGATCTTCCTGGTATCGCTGCTATCGTTGGAGGTTTGTGGTTGACAAATATCGGATACTGGGGATTCAACCAGTACATCATCCAGAAGGGACTTGCTGCTAAGAGTATCGAGGAGGCTAAGAAGGGATTGATCTTCGCCGGATTCTTGAAGATTTTGATTCCATTCATCGCTGCTGTTCCAGGTATCTGTGCTTTCGTTATCATTAACGATCCTGATTTGGCTGCTAACGCACTTGGTACAATTACCGTTGCCGATGAGTCTTATCCATGGTTGGTTCGTAACTTTGCTCCTATCGGAGTTAAGGGATTGTCATTTGCTGCTTTGGCTGCTGCCATTATCTCATCATTGGCAAGTATGTTCAACTCAACATCTACAATCTTCACCATCGATATCTACAAGAATTTCATCAACAAGAATGCTTCTGATAAGAAGTTGGTAAACATTGGTCGTATCACCTCATTCGTAGCATTAATTCTTGCTTTGTTCACAACAAAGCCATTGCTTGGAGGTTTGGATCAGGCATTCCAGTACATTCAGGAGTATAGCTCATTCTTGTATCCGGGTATCGTAGTTATCTTCACATTGGGATTGCTTTGGAAGCGTGCATCAGGAACCGCTGCTGTTTGGGCTGCTATCTTGACATTGCCTATCAGCATTGTTCTTAAGTTCGGTATACCTGAAATGCCATTCCAGTCTCGTTCTGCATGGGCATTCATCTTCTTGTTGGTAGTATTCGTTGCTATCTCTTATAAGAGCAAGAAGACTGTTGCTGCCGAGGAGATTGCCGAGGCTGACAAGAAGGCAATGAGCAAGTGGTCTAAGATTACCGGTATTTGCGCTGCAGTTTGCGTACTTATCGCTACAATCCAGAAGATTGCTTACGCTATCGAGCCATCAGGTTGGGCATTGACTCTTGAGAACTACGGATTCGAGGCATTCTACTGCGCAGCAGGATTGTTCGGAATGGTTGCAATGTTCTTGCACTCTGATACAAACGATAAGATTCGCGATCCAAAGGCATTGCCAATCAACCTAAGTTTGTTCAAGACAAATGCAGGATTTGCACTTGGTTCATTCGGAATTATTGTAATTTTGGTTGCACTTTACGCACTTTTGTGGTAATATTGTAACTTGTAAACAACACATAACGGGCTCTCCTTTGCGAGAGTCCGTTATTAAACCAAATTTAATTCGATTATTTTATGTTAGAAGCGTTGAAAGAGCAGGTCTTCAAAGCAAACTTGGACCTGGTAAAGCACGGATTGGTAATATTCACTTGGGGAAACGTGAGTGGAATTGACAGAGAGAGCGGTTTGGTGGTAATCAAACCATCAGGTGTATCATACGAAAGCATGCAGGCATCTGACATGGTTGTTGTTGATCTTAACGGAAATGTTGTTGAGGGAGACTTGAATCCGTCATCTGACACGCCTACTCACCTTGAAATTTATAAAGCGTTTCCAGAGGTAGGTGGAGTTGTTCATACCCACTCTACATATGCAACCGCTTGGGCTCAGGCAGGATGCGATATTCCAAACATTGGAACAACACACGCCGACTATTTCAGTCAGGCAATCCCTTGTACACGCCAGATGCGCAAAGAGGAGATGGCAGAGTACGAGAAAGAGACCGGAACAGTAATTATTGAGAGATTCCAGGGAATCAACCCAATTCACGTACCGGGAGTATTGGTACACAACCACGGCCCATTCTCATGGGGTAAAAATGCCAACGAGGCAGTTCACAATGCGGTGGTTATGGAGCAGGTAGCTAAAATGGCTTTCATTGCATTCAATGTAAATCCGCAATTGCACATGAACCCGCTATTGGTTGAGAAGCACTTCAACCGTAAGCATGGTCCTAATGCATACTATGGACAGAAAAAAAAGTAAAAGCGAATATAAATAATAACTAATAAAACACAACTATGATTAAAGCATTTGAAAATCTTGAGGTATGGTTTGTTACCGGAGCACAGTTGCTTTACGGTGGCGACGCAGTAGTAGCCGTTGACGGACACTCTACAGAGATGGTTGACGGAATGAACGCATCAGGAATTCTTCCTATTAAGGTAGTATATAAAGGAACTGCTAACTCTTCTAAAGAGGTAGAGGATCTTATGGTTGCAGCTGAGGCTGACAAGAAGTGTGTTGGTGTTATCACATGGATGCACACCTTCTCACCTGCTAAGATGTGGATTCACGGAATGCAGCGTCTTCGCAAACCACTTCTTCACTTCCATACACAGTTCAACAAGGAGATTCCTTGGGAGACAATGGATATGGACTTCATGAACCTTAACCAGAGTGCACACGGAGACCGCGAGTATGGTCACATTTTGGCTCGTTTACGCAAGAACCACAAGACTGTTGTTGGTTACTGGAAAGAGGAGGAGACACTTCAGCACATTGCAGTATGGCAAAGAGTATGTGCAGGATGGGCAGATTCTCAGGACATGAGAATTATCCGTTTCGGAGATCAGATGAACAATGTTGCTGTTACCGATGGTGACAAGGTTGAGGCTGAGATGAGATTCGGTTACCACGTTGACTACATGCCATTCAGCTCTGTAATGAAATATTTCGATCAGATCAAGGACGAGGATGTAGATGCACTTGTAGCTGTATATTTCAACGAGTACGACCACGCTCCTGCATTGGAGGACAAGTCAACTGTTGAGTACAAGAAGATCTGGAACTCTGCTAAGGCTGAGCTTACAATCCGCGCCGTACTTGAGGACACAGGAGCTAAGGCATTCACCTCTAACTTCGATGACTTGGGAGATTACAACATTGAGGAGACAGGTAGAGGATTTGACCAGATCCCAGGACTTGCATCACAGCGTTTGATGGCTGATGGTTACGGATTCGGTGGAGAGGGTGACTGGAAAACAGCTGCTCTTTGCCGTACAGCATGGGTAATGGGTCAGGGTCTTCCAAAGGGAACATCATTCCTTGAGGATTACACAATCCACTTCGCAGGACAGGAGTCAGCACTTCTTCAGGCTCACATGCTTGAGATCAGCCCTGCTATCTCTGCTGAGAAACCAAAATTGGAGGTTCACCACTTGGGTATCGGTATCCGTAAAACTCCTACAGCTCGTTTGGTATTCACAAGTAAGACCGGCGATGGTATCGCTACAACAGTAGTTGATATGGGTGGACGTTTCCGCTTGATTGCTAACGAGGTTAAATGTATAGAGTCTAAGCCACTTCCAAGCCTACCTGTTGCATCAGCTCTTTGGATTCCAAAGCCAAACTTCGAGATTGGTGCAGGAGCATGGATCATGGCAGGAGGAACTCACCACACATGTTTCTCTTATGACTTGACAGCTGAGTACTGGGAGGATTACGCAGAGATCGCTGACATTGAGATGTTGTTGATTAATGACGATACTACAATCCAGAACTTCAAGAGAGAGTTGAGAATCAATGAGGTTTATTACTTGTTGAACAAAGCTCTTAAATAAGATAAATTAGCATAAAAAGTGCTCCTGACTTACAATAATCAGGGCACTTTTTATCTTTTATAAACTATCGAAAAAAAAAAGAAAAAAAATGGACGCAAAAGCAACCATCGAAGCTGGTAAAGCGATACTTGGAATCGAGTTCGGTTCAACACGTATCAAAGCAGTTTTGATTGACCAAAATAACAAACCAATCGCTCAGGGAAGCCACACTTGGGAGAACCAGTTGGTTGACGGCCTTTGGACCTATAGCATTGATACAATCTGGAACGGTTTGCAGGATTGTTATGCAGACTTGCTTAAAGATGTAAAGAGCCAGTACGACACAGTTATTACAAACTTGGCAGGTATTGGTTTCAGTGCAATGATGCACGGATATATGGCATTCAACAAAGATCAAGAGATTTTGGTGCCATTCCGTACATGGAGAAACACAAACACTGCTCAGGCTGCTGCTGAGCTTTCTGAATTGTTTGTTTACAACATTCCATTGCGTTGGAGTATCTCTCACATCTACCAGGCAATCCTTAACAATGAGGAGCACATCGGTCAGATTGACTTCTTCACAACATTGGCAGGATATATCCACTGGCAGTTGACTGGCGAGAAAGTACTTGGTATTGGCGATGCATCGGGAATGCTTCCTATCGACCCTGAGACAAAGAACTACTCAGCTGAGATGGTAGAGAAATTCAACAACCTTATCGCTCCAAAGAACTTGGGCTGGAAACTTGAGGATATTCTTCCAAAGGTATTGTTGGCAGGACAGAATGCCGGCTACTTAACCGAGGAGGGAGTTAAGAAACTTGATGTTTCTGGTAACTTGCAGGCCGGAGTTCCGGTTTGTCCTCCTGAGGGAGATGCAGGAACAGGAATGGTTGCTACAAACGCTGTTAAACAACGTACAGGAAACGTATCTGCAGGAACATCAT
This sequence comes from uncultured Odoribacter sp., assembly GCA_964567845.1. Taxonomy (GTDB): domain Bacteria; phylum Bacteroidota; class Bacteroidia; order Bacteroidales; family Marinifilaceae; genus RGIG9079. Next base: position 12,216 of record CAZMOG010000058.1, read on the forward strand.
CATTCTCAATGATTGTATTGGAGAAGGATCTTTCTAAACCATACGAGATGATTGATATGGTAACCACTCCATGCGGAAGTTTGGTTGCAATGGTACACTGTAACAACTGTACATCCGACATTAACGCATGGGTTAACCTATTCGTTGAGTATCAGAAATTGTTGGGCGTTCCCGTAGATATGAACGAGGTATTCGGTAAGCTATACAACAATGCAATGACCGGCGATGCTGATTGTGGTGGACTTATCAGTTACAACTACATTTCTGGAGAGCCTGTAACAGGTCTTGCAGAGGGAAGACCATTGTTCGTTCGTTCAGCTAACGACAAGTTCAACCTTGCAAACTTCATCCGTACCCACTTGTACGCTACAGTTGGCGTATTGAAGATTGGTAACGACATTCTATTCAACGAGGAGAAGATCAACGTTGACAGAATTACCGGTCACGGTGGATTGTTCAAGACAAAGGGTGTAGGTCAAAGAGTACTTGCAGCTGCCCTTAACTCACCAATCTCTGTAATGGAGACTGCAGGCGAGGGAGGAGCATGGGGAATTGCTCTATTGGCCGGCTACTTGATCAACAAGCAGGAGGGTCAATCATTGGCTGACTACCTTGAGGAGGTTGTATTTGCAGGCGATGCTGGTGTTGAGATTGCTCCAACTCCAGAGGATGTTGAGGGCTTCAACAAATACATCGAGGCTTACAAGGCAGGTTTGGCTATCGAGGCTGCCGCTGTCGAGGCAAAATGCTAATCCAACTTACAAAGTTGATTATGCAATACGAGGTCGGGTTTTCCCGACCTCGCTTATTTTGGTATAATTGACAAAAACGGTTGGTAAAAACGCTGTAAATTTCTCAATTATAGA
>CAZMOG010000059.1:0-12576 GCA_964567845.1 uncultured Odoribacter sp.
TGTTTTTTCTGATTTCCAAATCACTTCGCAGGGTATAAATCTCCAAATTCTCATTGCCATTGCTAAGTGAAATGGTCTTATTGAAGTTGCCACTTTGGGTAATTCTTGTCAAGACATCTTTAAATTCGTCAATGTTTTGAGTCGAGGTTATTTTGTACATCTGCTCAATGTCCAACTTTGTATTGGAAAGCATATCTATACCCTCTTTGGAGATACTGATAGTTTCGAAATCCCGATTATTCTCGCAATATTTGAATAGTTGGGGGAACGAATATATGCTCTGCATCTCTTCGTGTTTATCCTGACCGACACAGTTTAACCATGTGGCGGATAATAATAGGACGGCTATAATGAATTTAATGTGCTTCATTTTAGTCTATTTAAAGTTGTTTAATAACTCTTCAATTTGTGTTAGGGGCGTAGCAATCTGCTCCTCAAAATTTTGCATAGTGTTTGTTACAACCAACTTTGCAACCTGTTTGTCTGTTATCGGCGTGCCGTTAACTATAGCATAAACGGTATCTTTGCCTATGCTTATTATGATACTGACAATCATAGCTATTGCTGCTGCGGTTGATATGCTCCACAAGCCAATTCTCCATCCTTTGCTCGGAGAGGTTCGCTTAACTGAACCGGGGTATTTAATAAGCGAGGCCTCGCTCATTCCAATGAAGTAGAGCTTTGCATAACTATACTCCTTTGGCAGATTTTTAGAGCTAAGGAGTAAATGTTTTAGCTCAGACTCTTCTTCAAGAGTTGAGTTTCCGGACTCGAAGAGCTCCAGTAACTCTGCAATTCTATTGTTAAGCTTTTCCATTTTCTCCTGTTTTTATTAATTCCTCTTTTATCTTTTTCCTTGCTCTTGAGAGAGTTACGCGAACTGTAGCCTGGTCGCACCCCATAATCTCGGCAATCTCGTTGAAATCGTATCCCTCAATATCGCGTAGTTGAACAATCAGCCGTTGCTTCTCGGGCAATTCGGTTATGACCCCCATTAGGTGTTCCCTTAGAAAGATTCTTCCAACAACCGAGTTGCCGTCAATGTTGTCAGGTGGAGCAATCTTTTCCGGTAGCACCTGATTTCGTTTTCGGTGTCGCAGTTTGTCTATACACAGATTTTTTGCCGAGCGAATTATCATGGATTCAAATCCTTTCGAGATATTCAGCGAGGCTCGTTTGTTGCGGAGATTCTCATATAAATCCTGTACAACATCTTGGGCCTCGTTGGAATCTCCCAACATGACAATTGCAAGTCTGTATATCTTGTCGGTTATACCTAAATATATCTTATCAAAAAGTTCGCTGTTCATTCTCAAAACAAATTCCCTGGAATTCGTATATAAAACGTTTTGTGCAGATGTTTTGTAACATTGCGAAGATAAGAATTTTGTCATTTATTGCAAAAAGAGTATTTTTGAGGGAAAATTTAAACAGAAGCTTATACAGTATGGAGAGATATAAAATAGCAGTAAAGTTTATTTGCGTAGTGTTGTGCGCTTTATGGTCGTGTGTCGATAGTGCATTCAACGAGGAATTTCCGGATCATGGGGCAGTAGATGCTTCTGTAAAATATGCAGATTATCTTGGAGCATGGCAGGTTTCGGGCGATATTTATGTTGACGGTAAAGTTGTAAACAATATTACCTATCAAGTAAGCGTTGAGCAAAAGGTTAAAGGTTTGAGTTACTATGTTAGGGGGTGGGCCGGCTCTCCCATAAGTTTTGATTTTCCTTTTGAAATGCTCTATAATAGCGATGGTTCGGTTACAATATATACCAACCAGACTCTTGGAGAGTATGAATTTGATAGTAATGGTAAGGCAACGGTACGCTTGGCAATGGCAAATAGCGAACAGAAGCTAATGCCGTTGAATTACAAAGGTTATTTAAGGGGAGTGTTGAAAAATGGCGTAGTTGATTTTGCCTCATCGAATAGTGGATTTACCCTTGCATATTGCAATACTCGTGGTGATATGGCATTCTATTTGCTTGGCGATGAGTATGCGTTGTTAAACCCTGTAATGGAGCAACTTCCCAAAACTGCCCCCTACTACATGGATAAGAGTGTAACGGAGTTGCAACAACATACATTGGGTCAGGGAATCGATTTGATCATTGTGGGCGATGGTTATACCTCGGAGTATGATTTTGGAGTTAATGGTAAATTTATAACCGATGCCAAGAATTGTATGGAGGCTTTTTTCGAAGTTGAGCCAATGAAATCGCTTCGAAACTACTTCAATGTGAAGGTAATTGCATCGTATTCCAAAGAGCGAGGAGTGTCGAGTGGCTACGGTTCATTGGAGCGTGAAACCCTCTTCGATGTAACTTTGACTGATATATTATCGAGTAGTAATGTGGGGGTTAACTACGATAGGGTTCACTCCTATGTCTATTCAATTATAAATAGTGGCGATAAGAGTAAGCGAGGACACAATGTTATTCTCGTAATGGCAAATCAGGACGAATCGGCAGGAACGGCCTATATTAATAATTCTGAAACATATACCAATGTGGCTGTAGTTCCGATTACCAATAAGCAGGAGGGATTCGAGGCAATTGTTCGTCACGAGGCAGTAGGACATGCCTTTGGTTTGCTACTCGACGAGTATATCTACTATGCAGAGCAGCTTCCCGAGAGCGAGAAATTGAGCACCATGAAGAATATGGAGAGCGGTTTTGGCGCAAATTTATCATTTGAGAGTCGGGGAAATACCCATTGGGCGAAATATTATGGGCGTGATGGCTACGAATCGGTTGGATATTTCGAGGGTGGATTGAAATATCAGTATGGAGTTTGGCGTTCCGAGGAGTATAGCTGCATGGATAATAATGTACCCTATTTCACAGCTCCAAGTCGTGAAAAATTGTACTCAAGAGTAATGGAACATGCCGGTATTACTTTTGATTTTCAGGAGTTTTTGCAATTTGATAAGGCTAATGTTGCAACAGGGCGTTCTGTGCAGGTAGCGGAATACTCAGGACACCGTTTAGTGGATGATTTAGTTTTTGTGAAAAATTTTTCCGAATAAATTTGGAGGATATAAAAATTTGATATACCTTTGCATCGCAAAAGCAAGACGAGGTGTAGCTCAGTTGGTAGAGTGCTTGCTTTGGGAGCAAGACGTCGCACGTTCGAGTCGTGTCACCTCGACCAAAAAAAGCGGTTGAAGAGATTCAGCCGCTTTTTTTGGTGCCCTCGCCCGAAATCGGTTTAAGCAAAATCCGGAATTTTACGGTATTTTAAATTATGCGTTAATCTTTATAATGGTTAAAATAATATATGTTGGCACAGTAAGTAGGAATAGTGCATAGATAGCATAATTACAAATCTCTCCTTTTTTTAGTTTTCTTTTCTTCTTGATGGTGTTTAGGCGGTAGATTCGATCAATAATGCATATTGTTCCTGCAAACTGTAAGACAATAGTTGAGAATGGCTCTTTGTCTATAAAACCACAAATTGCCACTGCAGAAGCAAGTACTATGGCAATGGTTCCGATTATAGTTTTGTTTTTCATTTTGAGAATATTTTGTTGTTTTGTTGCAAAGTTAGATGATAAAGTAATAAATACAAAAAAAGTGATATTTTATGCTAAATATTATAAAACGGTCGGTTCGCTTGTGGGCAGAACCGACCGTTGCTTTATGTGGTGAGTGTAAATTACTCGGCAGTGGAGTTTGTGTCAGACTCAGACTCGGTAGTTGTCTTTGGGTTAGCCTTTCTTGAGAAAGCCTGTTTTACGCGGTCAACATAATCAAGTTTCTCCCATGTAAACAGCTCAACCTCCATCTCAACTGTTGGCCAGTAGTTCGAGGTATATACCTTCTTTACAACCTCGGGGGTGCGGCCCATGTGGCCATAACTTGCGGTCTCCTCGTATATTGGGTTGCAAAGTTTCAAACGCTCAACAATTGCTGCAGGGCGCAAATCAAAAATCTCGCCCACCTTTTCTGCAATCTGACCATCGGTAAAATCAACCTTACTTGTTCCGTAAGTATTAACGTAAATACCTACAGGCTCTGCAACACCAATAGCGTATGAAACCTGTACAAGCATCTCATCGGCAATACCGGCAGCAACCATGTTCTTTGCAATATGGCGAGCTGCGTATGCAGCAGAACGGTCCACCTTCGATGGGTCTTTTCCGGAAAAGGCTCCACCTCCGTGCGCTCCTTTACCTCCGTATGTGTCAACAATAATCTTTCTTCCTGTCAATCCGGTATCGCCTGCAGGACCTCCAATTACAAACTTGCCTGTAGGGTTAACGTGAAGAATCAAATCCTTATCGAACAGGGCTCTTACTCGGCGAGGAAGAATCTCCTTAACTCGTGGAAGCAGAATGTCTTCAATGTCTTTCTTAATCCAGTCAGCCATTGCCTTGTCAGCCTCAGCCTGTGCTTCGGGAGTATTTGTTGTTGGTTGGATGAACTCGTCATGCTGGGTCGAGATAACTATGGTGTGAATTCGTTTTGGCTTGTTATCGTCGTTGTACTCAACGGTTACCTGTGACTTTGAATCCGGACGAAGATATAGCATCTTCATTCCCTCTTTTCTGATTTTCGATAGCTCCTCCAACAGAGTATGTGCCAACTCCAATGGTAGTGGCATGTAGTTGTCGGTTTCGCGAGTTGCATATCCGAACATCATTCCCTGGTCTCCTGCGCCCTGGTCCATAGGATTTTCACGCTCAACGCCGCGGTTAATGTCTGCCGACTGCTCGTGAATTGCGCTCAGCACTCCGCATGAGTTGGCATCGAACATATATTCGCTCTTGTTGTAACCAATTCTATCGATTACCTCGCGAGCAACGCGTGAAACATCGACATAGGTTTTGGTTTTAATCTCGCCGGCAATGACTACCTGTCCGGTGGTTACGAGAGTTTCGCATGCAACTTTTGCTGCAGGGTCAAATGCAAGGATTTTGTCAAGGATTGCATCGGAAATCTGATCCGATACTTTATCTGGGTGTCCCTCTGACACCGATTCTGATGTAAATAGATATCCCATAATAAATTTTATATGTTAATATTACGGGAAAGTAGGGTAATTGACTTATAGATGCGTTTTAGCAATTTTTTTCTGTGGTTGCAATCAGCCCAAATCTTTCCACAATTATTACAATTTGTTCAAATCGGCCGCAAAGGTACAACTTTATTTTCTAACTTTGTACTTTATTAGAAAATTTAAGTGGTGAAATATAAATCAGACTCATTATGAAGTTGATATATAGTTTGGGAATTGCGCTGTATGGAGTGGCAATAAGATTGGCGGCTCCGTTCAATACAAAGGCAAAGCTTTTGATTAACGGGCGAGGACGCTCAAATAGGGTTCTGCAAGACAATTCCCGTGGCAAAACTGCCGAAGTTGCAGTCAATAGAGGTAATGAGAAATGGGTTTGGTTCCATGCGGCCTCGCTCGGCGAATTTGAACAGGGCAGACCGGTTATCGAAGAGTTGAAAAAGCGCGAGCCGAACACGAAAATTGTATTGACATTTTTCTCGCCCTCGGGCTATGAGATTCGCAAAAACTATGCAGGGGCCGATGCAATTCTATATCTCCCGGCAGATAGTCTAAAGAATGCGCGTCGCTTTTTAGATGCATATAAGCCGGCCGCAGCGGTAATCGTAAAGTATGAGTATTGGTATAATTACCTGACTGAGTTGAAACGTAGATCGATCCCGACATATCTTATTTCAGCAATCTTCCTGCCAACTCAACCCTTCTTTAAGTGGTGGGGCGGTATTTATCGAGAAATGCTTGGCTGTTTCACAAAACTTTTTGTTCAGGACCGAGAGTCATTGGAACTTTTGGAGAAGATAGGAGTTAAACATGCCGTTGTGACCGGAGATACCCGTTTCGACAGAGTTGAGCAGATTGCAAGCGAGGCTAAAACTATTCCTCAGGTAGAGAAGTTTTTGAACGGAGCGGATTCAGTGGTGTGTGGCAGCACATGGGGACCTGATGAGGAGAATCTATTTACCTTTATAAACAATTACGAGGGTGATTTTAAGTTTATTATTGCTCCGCACGAGATAGGCGAGGGCCATATTTCAAAGATTCTCGCTTTGTGTAAGAGACCTGTGGCAAGAATTACAGCAATGCCCGATAATGTTGCAGAGTGTAAGGTGCTTATTGTTGATTGTATAGGAATGTTATCTGCAATTTACCGATATGGTTCTGTTTCATACATTGGCGGAGGTTTCGGTGTTGGAATTCATAATACCCTTGAAGCGGCTGTTTATGGAGTGCCGGTAATCTTTGGTCCTAATCATAAGAAATTCCGTGAGGCGCTTGGGTTAATCGATGCCGGTGGAGCCTTTACCTACTCTCAGGCAACAGAGCTGACCGAGTTATTGAATACTCTTCTTTTTAAGCCCGATATTGCCAACGCTGCAGGTATGTCTGCTCGTAAATATGTTGAGAGGCAACTTGGAGCAACACCATTGATTGTCGATACCTTGATACAAGGTTAATGCTTTTATAGATATTGTGCGAGTGGGGTAACCTTTTGTTGCTCCACTCGTATTTTGTTTATATGGCATTTATTGACTACTACAAAGTGCTTGGAGTTGAGAAGAGTGCAACGCAAGAGCAGATAAAAAAAGCTTACAAGAAGCTTGCCCGAAAGTATCATCCCGATTTGAATCCCGATGATAGTAGTGCTCATGCAAAATTTCAAGCCATAAATGAGGCGAACGAGGTTTTAAGCGATCCCGAGAAGCGAGCCAAGTACGATAAGTATGGAGAGCATTGGGAGCATGCCGACGAGTTTAAGAATCAAAGGGCACAGTATGCCGATTATTCAAGAACGCACCAGGGCGATTTTGATTTTGGTTCGATGTTTGGCGAGGAGCCCTTCGCCTCTTCCCGTGGAGGATTTTCAGATTTCTTTGAAACATTGTTTGGTTCTCCCGGACGAAGACGCAGAAGAGTATATAAGGCTGCGGATCTTCAGGCGGAGTTACAACTCTCCCTTTTGCAAGCCTCGCAAACGCATAAACAAATTCTGAATGTTAATGGGAAGAATGTCAGAATTACAATTCCGGCAGGAGTGGCCGATGGTCAAAAGATTCGTTTGTCGGGATATGGAGAGCCGGGGCCGACCAAGGAGCAGAGCGGAGATTTGTATATTACCTTTAGAATTCTACCAGATTCAAGCTTCAAGAGGGTGGATAATGACCTTTATACAACTGTAACTTTGGATCTCTATACTGCAGTGCTTGGTGGCGAAGTGGTTGTTGAGGCATTGAATGAGCGGTTGCGTTTAAAGGTTAAAGAGCTTACACAAAATGGGGCGAGGGTTCGTTTGCGCGGTAAGGGATTTCCCGTTTATAAGCAGGATGGAGTTCGTGGAGATTTGATAGTTACCTATAGCGTTATGATACCTAAAACTCTCTCTGTCAAAGAGCGGGAGTTGTTTTTGCAGTTAAAGGGATTGTCTGTTGATAATCGATAACTATTTCAGTAGAGTGTTGTTAATAAATTTTAGATTGGCTAACTTTGCATAAAAGAAAAGAGATATTGTAAAGTTGGTTGATTATGGAGACATATGAAGTATGCTTGAAAAAGCTTGAATTGTTAGATGGTTATGTAAAGTTTTTTGAGAGGAGAGATGCCTTAACCCAAGAGTATGCCCAAAAGATTGCGGAGGCTAACATAGCTCAGAGAAAATTTGGCTCAAATATTTCTGCTTCGGAGATTTTTAATGAGTTTATGCGTGTTTCGGATATGATGTTGGAACATACAAAGAAGGTTTATCAACATCAATATGACCTTGCATATAACGATTTTAAGAAAAATATAGATCGGCTTACAAGTGAAATCTCAAAAAATAGAGGTTTGATATCGACGTATGAGACTACTCTTTCAAAACTGGAGAAAGATTTCAGTACGTGGAGTTATGTGAATAATTTCTGCAATAAACATTTGACAGAGAATGAGCGCGCACTTGTTTGTGAAGAGTCCCATAATCCATTTGAATCTGTGCTAAATTACCAAAGTCTATCTTGTTTGAAACGAGAAATTCAAAAGATTCCGGACTCATTTATTACAATTTTTGTTGGCAATAAAGAGGTCTCAAAGTCTTATATTGTAGATCAGTATAAGCCAACTTATTCAAATTCAGAAAGTGAAATCAATTCAAAGTATATAAAGGTTGCCATTAACATACCGGATAATATTAAGGGTAAATTATTCAAGATGGCAAATGCCGAATTTTTGGAGTTATTTCCCGGTACAGTGAATTGGTATAACGAAACGTTTTTGAAATGGAGTGCTGCAAATTGGTACTCTCTTTTGTTAAAGAGTAATTATTCTGTTTTACAAAAGCAGATAAAGGAGCATAAGAATAGAATAGAAGCTCTTCGACTCTTGATTTCAAGTGACGAAGATACGAGAAAAATTACCCAAAAACTGTATGATGAATTTTTGGCGTTGAAGGATTTTAGGCGATATATGGAGGCTGGTCATATAAAGCCAATGTCCAAAGTTGAGTTGGATAGGGTAAAAGATCAGGTGTTAAAAGCTGCATCTTCAAAATTGTCCATTCAGCCTGATGATTTAATGGATTATTTGGCGCTTTCAAAAAGTAATGAGAATTTTACAGAGTTCAAGTTGGCTTGTGTGAGGGATAGGGCTAACAAGTATATAGATAAAAATTCCAAACTTAAATCAAAGGTTACTCTTTTAGAGCAGGAGAGGGATTGTAAATTAAAGAGGAATATTCCTGATCTGGTGCCTGATTTTATGAAATGGAGAGACGAAATGCCTCTATACGCTCAAGTAGGGTTCCCCGATAATATGAGTGATTCAACACTTGAAGCTCTATTTAACAAGATTGTTGAGGCAGCATCGCGACAATACTCTCTTAAAATGTATCCAACAGGAGGGTGTTCGTATCAAACCGATACTGCAGGAAAGAAATTTATAACACCAAACAAGGAGTTGGTTTGTGCCCCGAGTTATATTACACCCGGCTGTAATAAAAAGTCTCGTTTAGTGATTCATTATGATAAAGATTCTGTCGATTTGGCGCAGAGAGCATTAAACAGAGCTGTTTTTAATATATTGTTGGCATTGCCACCACGAAAGGCAAAGCTTAGAATTATAGATTTGGCGGCTACTAATATGGCTTCGCTCTTTACAACCCGTTTGCATCCATCTCTATGGAACAATGAGGTAGTTATGAATGATAGGGAGTTACGGGGTGTTGTTGAAGAGTGGCAGGCTCGTAGTAAACGAGTTATGCAGAAGTGCGAAAATATTTTTGATTATAATGAAAAGCATCAAACTTGTTTGGAGCCTTACGAAGTTGCAATAGTATTGGGTTATCCTGGAAGCCTTACCCCCGGCAGTGAGGAGTTGTTGCGCCCATTTGTGCAGAATGGTTATAAGGTGGGAATTATTTTCATCTTCTTAAATAATATTAGTTTGCAAGTAGCTAACGGACAGAATCTGCTCAATGATAAGGAGTTGTTTAAATTCATTCTTCCTTATGTAAAGATAGGAAAGGAGTATCCTTTGTCTTTTACACCAATAGCAGATCATCGACAATTACTCGAAACGGCCATAGAGTATTTGAACACCGAGGCTGTAAAGGTAGATGAAAAGCCAATCGCAAAACAAAATGTAAATAATCTTGTTGCGAGCTCATATCGACCTGATAGTGTTTCTGAAATACGGGTTGCAGTAGGAGAGGTAAATGGAAGATCGGTATATTTTGAATTAGATACTGTAAGTCACTCTCATGCGTTTATATTGGGACAGTCGGGAACAGGAAAATCGAGATTCCTTCATAACGTAATAGGTAATATTCTGTTAAATCATAGCCCACAAAATGTTGAACTCTATTTGATGGATTTAAAATTGGGAGGAGTTGAGTTTAATCCGTATCGAGGTGTAAAACATGTGAGGGCTTTGTTGGTTGATAATAATGATCGACAGATTACGTTGGAGGTGTTGAAGGACTTGGCTCTTCGCATTGAACAGCGTAATAAACAGATAGCTGAGCTGGGAGTAAGGAATCTGGAGGCATATAATAAGAAAGCAGACATTCCAATGTCTCAGATAGTCTTGATTATAGATGAGTGTCAAATGTTGTTTACTGAACGTCCGGATATGGTAGAACGCGAGTTGAGAGATATTTTGTCGCTTATAGTAACGCAAGGTCGTAGTCAGGGTGTGCATTTAATCCTTGCTACTCAAACTTTGATGAACTCTACAATTCCTATTGATAAGTTGCAGGGAGCCGGTTTGACAGATTTTTATCTATTCAATTGCGATTCTCGCGATTCAGAAAAATTGGTTAAGAATAGTAGTCCAATTACCGGAGCATTACAGACTGGAGAGATTTATTATCATCATAATCAGAATGTTTTGCCTGATGTTCAATTCCAATCTTTCTATGTTGACGATACGCAGCAAGAGGAGATATTGCGAGGTATTGCTCAGAAGAGTAAGGATTTGGTGTCTGTGCCTCAATATTATTTTAGTGGTAAAAGTCAGGCTGTATTGTCGACCGAGGTGATAGGATCAATGCAACGCAGAAGCAGAAGGTCGTTGTGTGTATCATTGGGTGTCGGTATAGATTTGACTCAACAGCCAATTAATGTCTCTTTGAGTGAAGAGCAGGGAGAAAACGTATTGTTGTTTGGACTAAACAAGAATCAGCAGGTAACCCGTACTGCAACGCAGATATTTTTATCAGCCCTTTACTCCGCAAGAGCTGCAGGCAGAGATACCGATTTTGTCGTTGTTGATTGTTTCAGTGCAGATGACGAGGTGCCGTATCAGCAGTTATTTGAAAAATTAGAGGATGAGGGAGAGTTGCGTCAACTTTTTGGGCGTGAACGAGGAGAGTGGCTTGTTGAGTTGGGCGACAGTGTACGAAATAATCAAGCGAACGAGACAGTTGTGCTTGTTTTGGGACAGGATAAGTGGAGAGAACTGCGCAATAATCGTGAATTACCTGTAAAGGAATCCGCAGATCTTTCAACTTCGACATTAGGAGCCGGAACTTCATTCTTGGGAGGTTCATTTGGAGGTGCTCGTTCTGCGCAACGAACATACAGAACAGAGTTACAATATTTGTTGGAGAATGGCTCGGAACAGGGAGTACATTTCATCTTGCAGGTAGATAAACCACAGAATTTAATAGGAGGTCAGACTCTATCTCAGCAAATGGTAAAGACACTATTCCGCCATTGGGTAATGTTGCATTCAGCTTCCGATGCCGCTTTGGCATTGCGATTGAGTGATGAGATTCGTTTAGATAATTTGTCTGATGATCTTGATCGTTTACGTGCAATTTATTACTCCGATGATACGGATACGTATAAACTTCTGACTCCTTATCGTTACACAACCGAGGAAGAGAATGTAGAATTATTAAAATAGTTAAGTTGTTATGTCTGCAAATGCCAGTGTAAAGAGCGTTGATGAGTTACGTGCTTTTTCAACCTATTTGAAGAATCTTAGTCAGAATCTTACCAACGAATTTGCAATTGCACAACGTGAAATGTTTCGCGTAAATGAGGGTTGGAATGATGAAGAGAATATCCGTTTTATGCAAGAGTTTGAACAAACGGTTCAGGTGATAAATCGTATCTCGGAGCATATGAATGAGTATGGATTGTTTATTCAAAAGAAATGCGATATTTTGGATATGTATAGAAACATTCATCTATAAGAGGATTCATTATGGCTTCAGATGCACATGTAAAGGAAATAGAGAATCTTTATTCGATGCGTTCGGATTTGCTGAGTGTGGCAGGTTCTTTGAGAAATTCACTCTCTATGATTTCACAATATGTCAATGTGGAGGAGAGTGAAATTATGGGCCTGCTAAATCAAGTGGAGTCGCATTTCGGCGAGTGTAGAGAGGCTCTCTATGAGGCTGAACGAGATTATGATGAGTATCGTAATTACACAGATCCGGAAAACTACTCAGCCTATACAGAATCGGAATTGAGACAGGCTGTCGATGTTGCTCGCAGTAGATTTCAGAGGGCAGAACAGAATTTACAACAAGCTACGAGCTTGGTGAATCAGGCGCGACAAGTGTTGTATGGAATGAATGGAACTGCGCAATCTGCAGCCTCATTGTACGATTCCCATGCATCGCATATTGCACACGCAGTGGAGAAAGCTGCTCATGAAATAGGAGAATATAACAACCATTAAGCAACATAGAGATGATAGATTCAGCAATTCAACAGGTTCAAGCGGATGTGCAACGTATAGAGTCACTTGTAGCGGCATATTCATCAGGGTGGAGTGATTCTGTTTCCGAAAAAGTGTTTGGCGAGGTCTCTGCGTTGGCTTCAAATGCTTATAGCTTGTATCGTGATTTGTATAATCAGGCAGCCATTTTAAAAGATATTAAATCATCGTTAACTCAGTTGACATATAATTAACGAGAAGCTGTCTAACAAGGCTACTTTGTCGTTTTACTCGCCCTCAAATGCTCATTTACCTTATGTAAACAGCGCTTTTTCGGGCTTCGTAGGCCTAAAATTAGCACTTGTTATACAACTTCTTAAAGCGAGGGGCTGTCAAACAAACTTGTTAGACAGCCCC
>CAZMOG010000060.1:0-12520 GCA_964567845.1 uncultured Odoribacter sp.
CTCAGTCGGTAGAGCACTGGTCTCCAAAACCAGGTGTCGGGAGTTCGAGCCTCTCCACCCGTGCCAAATAAAAAGAGATCACTTATATGAATATAAAGGGATATTTTAGTAGTGTGTACAACGAGTTGGTTAATAAAGTAACATGGCCAACCTGGAGTCAGCTTCAAAATACCGCGTCAATAGTTATGATTGCTTCCGTCATTATTGCGCTCGGTATCTTTGCAATGGACTTTGTCTTCAGACATTTGATGGACGTTGTGTACAGTATTTTATAATTTAATCTTGATTGAAAGAGATGGCAGACATTGTAAAAAAGTGGTATGTTCTTCGCGTGATTGGAGGTAAAGAAAAGAAGGCGAAAGAGCTTATCGAGAGTGAAGTTGCCAGCGCCGGATACCAAGATTATGTTTCGCAAGTATTAATTCCTACAGAAAAGGTTTATCAAGTACGTAATGGAAAGAAAGTTGCTACAGAGCGTAATTTCTTTCCTGGATACGTTTTGATTGAAGCTGCCTTAGTTGGTGAAATTCCTCACATGCTTCGTAATATTACGAACGTGATTGGCTTCCTGGGGGATACTAAAGGGGGTGAGCCTGTTGCTATGCGTCAAGCAGAGATTAACAGAATCCTTGGTAGAGTTGATCAAATTGCAGAACAACCGGAGGAGGTTTCAATGCCTTACTTCGTGGGCGACACCGTTAAAGTTACAGACGGGCCGTTCAATGGGTTTACCGGCACAATTGAGGAGGTGAACGCTGAGCGTAAGAGATTAAAGGTAATTGTTAAGGTCTTCGGTCGCGGAACATCGCTTGAGTTGAGTTTTATGCAGGTAACAAAAGAACAAATTTAAAATTAGTAATTTAAGAACATGGCAAAAGTAGTTGAGGCGCTTATCAAGCTACAGATTAAGGCAGGAGCAGCAAATCCTTCTCCTCCAGTAGGTCCGGCGTTGGGTTCTAAGGGAGTCAACATTATGGATTTCTGTAAGCAATTTAATGCCAGAACACAGGATATGGCTGGTAAGATTATTCCGGTTATTATTCAGGTTTATGGAGATAAGTCGTTTGATTTCATCACGAAACAGCCCCCTGTGGCTATCCAACTTCTTGAGACTGCAAAGGTAAAATCAGGTTCAGCACAGCCTAACCGTAACAAGGTAGGAACTGTTACTTGGGATCAAGTAAAGACTATTGCAGAGAGCAAAATGCCTGATTTGAATGCATTCGAGATCGAGAAGGCTATGAGCATGGTGGCTGGTACAGCCAGAAGTATGGGTATCGCTGTTAGTGGCGACAAACCTTTTTAATGAATTTGTAATACTTCAAACGTAATGAGCAAACTGACAAAAAATAAAAAAGCAGCTTTAGAGAAAATCGAGAATGGTAAGGTATATACCATTGACGAGGCAGCTAGCTTAGTGAAGGAGATCACTTTTACTAAGTTCGATGCGTCAGTTGACATGGACGTTCGTCTAAATGTAGACCCACGTAAAGCTAACCAGATGGTACGTGGAGTTTGCACATTGCCTCATGGAACCGGAAAAGAGGTTAAGGTTTTGGTTCTATGTACTCCGGACAAGGAGGAGGAGGCTAAGGCAGCAGGAGCTGACTATGTAGGATTGGATGAGTATATTGAGAAGTTGAAATCAGGATGGACTGATGTTGACATTATTATTACACTTCCTTCATGCATGGGTAAGATCGGAGCTTTGGGACGAATTTTGGGTCCACGTGGATTGATGCCGAACCCTAAGAGCGGTACTGTAACCGTTGAGGTTGGAAAGGCCGTAACTGAGGTTAAGCAAGGTAAAATTGATTTCAAGGTTGACAAATTCGGAATTGTCCACACTTCAATTGGTAAGGTTAACTTTACCCCTCAGCAGATTAAGGATAATGCACGCGAGTTTATGAGCGTTATTCAGAAGTTAAAACCATCTGCAGCTAAGGGTACTTACATTCAGAGTGTGTTCCTCTCAAGTACAATGAGTCCGGGTATTAAACTTGACCTAAGATCATTACTTGATTAATTGTTAAACTGATTAAGGATCATTGTAACATGAAAAAGGAAGATAAGAAAGTTATCATAGATTCCTTAACCGAGGCGGTAAAGGCTTACAAGCATCTTTATGTGAGCGATATCTCAGGTTTGGATGCAGCCGATACTCAGGCTTTGCGTAAGGCTTGTTTCGATGCCGGAATCAAGTTGATTCAGGTAAAGAACACCTTGTTGCAGGTTGCTTTGAAAGGTATTAGCGAGGAGTACAATGAGCTATCTAGTTCATTGAAGGGATCAAGCGCTATTATGTTGTCTGATACAGGTAACGCTCCTGCTAAATTGATCAAAGAGTTCCGCAAAAAGCACGATAAGCCAGAGTTGAAAGCAGCTTATGTTGAGGAGTGCACTTATGTTGGCGAGAACCAACTTGATACCCTTGTTAGCATTAAGTCTAAGGAGGAGTTGCTTGGCGACATTGTTCTATTGCTTCAGTCACCAATGCAGAAATTGGTATCTGCTTTGGAGTCAGGCAAGAATACAATTTGTGGCGAGCTTAAGACTCTTGAGGAGAGAGGCTAATTCTCTCTTTGCAGAGCAAAATTTAATAAAACAAACTAGTTAGAAAAAACACTTAAAAATTTATAAGTCATGGCAGATTTGAAAAAACTTGCAGAGGAATTGGTAAACTTGACCGTTAAGGACGTAAAAGAGTTGGCTGATATTTTGAAAGAGGAGTACGGAATTGAGCCTGCTGCTGCTGCAGCAGTAGCTGTTGCAGCTCCTGCTGCTGCTGGAGAGGCAGCTGCTGAGCAGACAGAGTTCGACGTAATCTTGAAGTCAGCTGGTGCAGCTAAATTGGCTGTTGTTAAGGCTGTAAAAGAGGCTACAGGTCTTGGCTTGAAAGAGGCTAAAGAGATTGTAGACGGAGCTCCTAAGGCCGTTAAGGAGAAGGTTTCTAAGGAGGAGGCTAACCAGTTGAAGGCTCAGTTAGAGGAGGCTGGAGCTGAGGTTGAGTTGAAGTAAACATAGACCTATGGGTTTCTAAGGTTTAGCGTCTAAAATGACGCTAAACCCTTTTGTCGTTTAAATGTTTAGGTTCCAAAAAAATATTAGATGTCTTCCAATAATTCAAATAAGAGAATAAGTTTTGCACGTTCCAAGAGTCAGTTGGAGTATCCTGATTTTCTTGAGGTGCAATTAAAGTCATTCAAGGACTTTTTCCAGTTAGGCACATCGCCAGAGAATCGAAAGAATGAGGGCCTTTACACTGTTTTCAAAGAGAATTTTCCTATTACCGACACACGTAATAACTTCGTGTTGGAGTTTCTTGACTATTTTGTTGATCCACCTCGTTACTCCATTCAGGAGTGTATAGAGCAAGGGTTGACTTATGGTGCGCCATTGAAGGCAAAGTTGAAACTTTACTGTACAGATCCTGACCATGAGGATTTCGCTACAGTTGTTGAGGATGTCTTTTTGGGCAATGTTCCTTACATGACTCCCAAGGGCACATTTGTGATTAATGGAGCAGAGCGTGTTATTGTAACACAGTTGCACCGTTCTCCAGGAGTGTTCTTCGGTCAGAGTCTTCATGCGAACGGTACGAAATTGTACTCAGCACGAATCATTCCTTTCAAAGGTTCATGGATAGAGTTTGCGACAGACATCAACAATGTGATGTACGCTTACATCGACCGTAAGAAGAAATTACCAGTAACAACATTGTTGCGTGCTATCGGTTATGAAACCGACAAGGATATTCTTGAGATTTTCGGTTTGGCCGATGAGGTAAATGTATCAAAATCGGGTTTGAAGAAACTTATAGGGCGTCGTTTGGCTGCCAGAGTTCTTAAGACTTGGGTCGAGGACTTCGTTGATGAGGATACCGGTGAGGTTGTATCAATTGAGAGAAACGAGGTTGTTGTTGAGCGAGAGTCTGTGCTTGATTCAGATAGCGTAGAGGCTATTCTTGAGTCTGGAGCTAAGACCATATTATTGCACAAAGAGCAGCAGAATCTTGCAGATTATGCTATCATATATAACACACTCCAGAAGGATCCTTGTAATTCCGAGAAGGAGGCTGTGGTATTTATCTATAGACAGTTACGTAGTTCAGATCCACCCGATGAGGCAACTGCACGCGATGTAATTGAGAAGTTGTTCTTCTCAGACAAGCGTTACGATTTGGGAGATGTGGGTCGTTATAAGTTGAATAATAAGTTGAATCTTTCAACCGATCCATCGACTCGTGTATTGACCAAAGAGGATATTATCGAGATTATCAAGCACTTGATCAGTTTGTTGAATGCTCGTGCAGATGTTGATGATATTGATCACTTGAGTAACCGTCGTGTACGTACTGTTGGAGAGCAGTTGTATAATCAGTTTGGAATTGGTTTGGCTCGTATGGCCAGAACAATTCGCGAAAGAATGAATGTTCGTGATAATGAGGTATTTACTCCGGTTGATTTGATTAACTCAAAGATTCTTGGATCGGTAATTAACTCATTCTTCGGAACAAACGCTCTTTCTCAGTTCATGGATCAAACCAACCCATTGGCCGAGATTACACACAAACGTCGTATGTCGGCTCTTGGTCCCGGAGGATTGTCTCGTGACAGAGCAGGTTTCGAGGTTCGAGATGTTCACTACACTCACTACGGACGTTTGTGTCCGATTGAGACTCCTGAGGGTCCGAATATCGGTTTGATTTCATCTTTGTGTGTTTACGCAAAGATTAACCATCTGGGATTCATTGAGACTCCATACCGTAAAGTTGTTAACGGTGTTGTTGATTTGGATAACGCCAATATTAAATATATGTCTGCCGAGGATGAGGAGGGTAAGATTATCGCTCAGGCAAGTGGCGCTCGTCTTGACGAGAACGGCAAGTTCTTGGATACTCGAGTAAAAGCTCGTTTGGATGCTGATTTCCCTGTTGTTGAGCCCGAGGCAGTTGAGTTGATGGACGTTGCTCCTAACCAGATTTCATCAATCGCTGCATCATTGATTCCGTTCCTTGAGCACGATGATGCTAACCGTGCATTGATGGGATCTAACATGATGCGTCAGGCAGTTCCTATTATTCAGCCACAGGCTCCGATTGTTGGAACCGGTTTGGAGGCTTGTCTGGTAAAGGATTCCCGCACACAGATTGTTGCAGAGGGTAATGGAGTTGTAAGTGCAGTTGATGGCCACCATATTGTAATTCGTTACGATATGACCGATGAGGAGCGTTATGTAAGTTTCGAGGGTGATAGCAAGGAGTATATCCTTCCTAAATACCAAAGAACCAACCAGAGCACTACAATCACTCTTAAACCAATCGTAAGAAAGGGAGATAGAGTAGTTGAGGGGCAAATCCTTACAGAGGGTTACTCTTCTGAGAATGGAGAGTTGGCTTTGGGACGTAACTTGAAGGTTGCATACATGCCTTGGAAGGGTTACAACTACGAGGATGCTATTGTAATCTCGGAGAACATTGTAAGAAACGACCTATTCACTTCGGTTCATGTTGATGAGTACTCATTGGAGGTTCGCGAAACCAAGCGAGGAATGGAGGAGTTGACTTCGGATATTCCAAACGTAAGCGAGGATGCAACCAAGAATCTTGACGAGAATGGAATTATCAGAGTAGGTGCTCGCATCAACCCAGGTGACATTCTTATCGGTAAGATTACTCCTAAGGGGGAGTCAGACCCAAGTCCGGAGGAGAAGTTGTTGCGCGCAATCTTCGGAGACAAGGCCGGCGATGTAAAAGATGCTTCGCTTAAGGCAAGTCCGTCTTTGAGTGGAGTTATTGTAGACACAAAGTTGTTCCAGAGAGTAATTTCAGATCGTAAGGCTAAGGCTCAGGCTAAGATTGTTTTGGCAGAGATTGATGAGCAGTTTAACCGCACAGTAAGCGAACTCAACTCAGTACTTGTTGAGAAGTTGTTTAACTTGGTGAATGGTAAAACTTCACAGGGAGTTAAGAACTTCTTGAACGAGGATATTATTCCAAAGGGAGTTAAGTTTACTTTGAAGACTCTTCAGAGTATGAATATGCTTGAGGTTAATCCAAACAAGTGGACAACCGATAAGCAGAAGAATGATATGATACGCGATTTGCTTCGTAACTATTTGGCTAAGTACAAAGAGTTCGAGGGTCAGATGAAGCGTAAGAAATATAATGCTACCGTAGGTGATGAGCTTCCAAACGGTATCATCAAGATGGCTAAGGTTTATGTAGCTAAGCGTCGTAAACTGCAGATTGGTGATAAGATGGCGGGACGTCACGGAAACAAGGGTATTGTTTCACGCGTTGTACGTGTCGAGGATATGCCATTCCTTGCAGATGGAACTCCGGTTGATATTGTATTGAACCCATTGGGAGTACCGAGCCGTATGAACTTGGGACAGGTATTCGAGGCTGTTCTTGGTTGGGCCGGTAAGGAGTTGGGCATGAAGTTCGCTACTCCTATTTTCGATGGAGCATCGCTCGATGATATCAATGCATTGACCGATCAGGCAGGAATTCCAAGATGTGGTGCTACATATCTATATGATGGAGGTACAGGAAACCGATTTGACCAGCCTGCAACAGTGGGAGTTACCTATATGTTGAAGCTTGGACACATGGTTGATGACAAGATGCACGCTCGTTCTATTGGACCATACTCGTTGATTACTCAGCAACCATTGGGTGGTAAGGCTCAATTCGGAGGTCAGCGTTTTGGAGAGATGGAGGTTTGGGCTCTTGAGGCATTCGGAGCATCACACATTCTACAGGAGATCTTGACCGTTAAGTCTGATGATGTAAACGGTAGAACCAAGACCTACGAGCACATTGTTAAGGGAGAACCACTTCCAACTCCGGGATTGCCGGAATCGTTCAACGTATTGTTGCATGAGTTGATGGGATTGGGATTAAATGTAAAATTGATTTGATAATTACAATATGGCATTCAGAAAAGATACTAATAATAGCAAGCAGAAGAGCTTCTCTAAGATCGCTATCAGCTTAGCTTCTCCAGAGGAGATTTTGGAGAAGAGTTATGGTGCTGTTTTGAAACCCGAAACTATCAACTACAGAACCTACAAGCCAGAGCGTGACGGATTGTTCTGCGAGCGTATTTTCGGACCGGTAAAGGATTACGAGTGCCACTGCGGAAAGTACAAGCGTATCCGTTATAAGGGTATTGTTTGTGACCGTTGTGGAGTTGAGGTTACCGAGAAGAAGGTTCGTCGTGAGAGAATGGGACACATTGAGTTGGTTGTGCCGGTAGCTCACATTTGGTACTTCAAATCGCTTCCCAATAAGATTGGATACCTACTTGGTTTGCCATCGAAGAAGTTGGATGCGATTATCTACTACGAGCGCTATGTAGTTATCAACCCGGGAGTTTTGGAGAAGAGTGGCGATTCAGACCTTGGATATTCAAAATTGGATCTTTTGACCGAGGATGAGTACCTTGAGGCATTGAATTTCATTGATACAAACTATCCTGATAATCAACATCTTGATGACAATGATCCTAACAAGTTCGTTGCCAAGATGGGAGCAGAGGCAATCGAGATATTGCTTCAGCAGTTGGATTTGGATGAACTATCATACGACCTTAGAAATAAGGCAAATACAGAAACATCTCAGCAGCGTAAGAGCGAGGCTTTGAAGCGTTTGCAGGTTGTTGAGGCATTCCGTCAGAGTCGCGAGGTTAACAAACCTGAGTGGATGGTTGTAAAGGTAATTGCAGTTATTCCACCGGAGTTGCGTCCATTGGTTCCACTTGATGGAGGACGTTTCGCTACCTCGGATTTGAACGATTTGTACAGACGTGTTATTATCCGTAATAACCGTTTGAAGAGATTGTTGGAGATTAAGGCTCCCGATGTTATTCTTCGTAACGAGAAGCGTATGTTGCAAGAGGCTGTTGATTCACTATTCGACAACTCTCGTAAGTCAAACGCTGTTAAGATCGAGAATAACCGTCCACTTAAATCTTTGTCAGACAGCTTGAAGGGTAAGCAAGGACGTTTCCGTCAGAACTTGCTTGGAAAGCGTGTTGACTACTCGGCTCGTTCTGTTATCGTTGTTGGTCCGAACTTGAAGATGAATGAGTGTGGATTGCCAAAGGATATGGCAGCAGAGCTTTACATGCCTTTCATTATCCGTAAGCTTATTGAGCGCGGAATTGTTAAGACAGTGAAGAGTGCTAAGAAGATTGTTGACAGAAGAGAGCCTATTGTCTGGGATATTCTTGAGAATGTTTTGAAGGGTCATCCGGTTTTGTTGAACCGTGCCCCCACACTTCACCGTTTGGGTATTCAGGCATTCCAGCCACGTTTGATCGAGGGTAAGGCTATCCGTTTGCACCCATTGGCATGTACCGGATTTAACGCTGACTTCGATGGTGACCAGATGGCGGTACACTTGCCACTTGGTAATGAGGCTGTGCTTGAGGCTCAATTGTTGATGTTGTGTTCTCATAATATCTTGAATCCGGCTAACGGTGCACCTATCACAGTACCATCGCAGGATATGGTTTTGGGATTGTACTACATTACAAAACCAAGAAAGGGAGCCAAGGGAGAGGGATTGCGTTTCTACTCACCCGAGGAGGTTATCATTGCCTTGAACGAGAAAGCTGTTGATCTTCATGCGATTGTAACTGTTAAGGTGAACACTGTTGACGACAATGGTAATAAGATTACTCAGAATATTGAGACAACAGTTGGTCGAATCATTTTGAACCAATATACACCGGAGAATTATCCATATATCAACAAGTTGATTACCAAGAAGTCTTTGCGTGACATTATCGCTGATGTATGTAAGCGTTGCGGTATGGCTGTTACAGCTAAGTTCTTGGATGATATTAAGGATCTTGGATATTTGAAGGCGTTCGAGGGTGGTTTGTCATTCAACTTGAACGATGTCATTATCCCTGCTGAGAAAGAGGCTCTTGTACAGGAGGGACGCGATCAAGTTGACGAGGTTATCGGAAACTATAACATGGGACTTATCACCAATAACGAGCGTTACAACCAGATTATCGATATCTGGACCCATGTAAATGCTCAATTGACCAACACCTTGATGAAGCAGTTGACCGAGGATAAGCAAGGATTCAACTCAATCTACATGATGCTTGACTCCGGAGCCCGTGGATCTCGTGAGCAGATTCGTCAGCTTGGAGGTATGCGTGGATTGATGGCTAAACCTCAGAAGTCCGGTTCAGTAGGTGGTCAGATTATTGAGAACCCGATTTTGGCGAACTTTAAGGAGGGACTTTCAGTCTTGGAGTACTTTATCTCTACCCACGGAGCTCGTAAGGGATTGGCTGATACTGCGTTGAAGACTGCCGATGCCGGATACTTGACACGTAGATTGGTTGATGTTGCTAATGATATTACAATTACCGAGGATGATTGCGGTACATTGCGTGGAATTTCAATTTCAGCTATCAAGAACAACGAGGAGATTGTATCTTCACTATATGAAAGAATCCTTGGTCGTGTATCAGTACACGATGTTATCCACCCTGAGACAGGCGAGTTGCTTGTTCGCAGTGGCGAGGAGATTACCGAGAAGATTGCCGAGGCTATTGCAAATAGCCCAATCGAGACAGTTGAGTGTCGTTCAGTATTGACCTGTGAGTGCAGACGCGGAGTTTGTGCTAAGTGTTACGGACGTAACTTGGCTTCAGGTAGAATGGTAACCAAGGGCGAGGCTGTTGGAACAATCGCGGCTCAGTCAATTGGTGAGCCGGGAACTCAGCTTACTCTTCGTACTTTCCACGTGGGAGGTACCGCGGGTAACGTTTCAACTCAGAGCTCTTTGAAGAACAAATATGCCGGAGTTGTTGAGTTCGAGGAGTTGAGAGCTGTTGACTACTACTCTAAGGATCTACAAGAGTCTGACAAGCCTTCACACATGGTTGTTGTTGGGCGTTTGACAGAGTTGAGAATTGTTGATCCAAACACTCACATCATTCTTGAGAACCACCCAATTCCATACGGAGCTAAGGTATTCGTTAACGAGGGTGATACAGTTGCTAAGGGAACTATGCTATGTGAGTGGGACCCATTCAATGCCTCAATTATTACCGAGTTCGGTGGAACAATCGGATTCGAACACCTTATCGAGGGTGAGACATATAAGGAGGAGAGCGATGATACAACAGGATTCGCAGAGAAGGTAATCGTTGAGTTCCGCGACAGAACAAAGGCTCCAGCCTTGACTGTAGCAGATGCTGAGGGTAATATAATTAAGAGCTATAACTTGCCGGTAGGAGCTCACATCGTTGTTAAAGAGGGCGATAGCGTAGTTGCCGGAGATGTAATCGTTAAGATTCCAAGATCGGTAGGTAAGGCCGGCGATATTACCGGAGGTCTTCCACGTGTTACCGAGTTGTTCGAGGCTCGTAACCCGTCGAACCCTGCAATTGTTGCCGAGATTGATGGTGAGGTAACATACGGTAAGATTAAGCGTGGTAACCGCGAGATTATCATTACCTCTAAGAGTGGCGAGGAGAAGAAGTATTTGATCTCGTTGACAAAGCAGATTCTTGTACAGGAGAACGACTACGTTCGTGCAGGAACACCGCTTTCAGACGGAGCTATCACTCCAATCGATATCTTGAATATCGAGGGCCCGATCAGAGTTCAGGAGTATATCGTGAACGAGGTTCAGGATGTGTATCGTATGCAGGGTGTAAAGATTAACGATAAGCACTTCGAGATTATCGTACACCAAATGATGCGTAAGGTTATCATCAACGATGCCGGAGATACTAAGTTCCTTGAGAGTCAGGTTGTTGATAAACACGAGTTCCAGGCCGAGAACGATGAGATGTATGGCAAGATGGTTGTTACCGATGCAGGCGATGCTACCGATGTTAAGCCTGGTCAGATTTTGACAGCTCGTCAGTTGCATGATTTGAACTCACAGTTGAAGCGTAATGACCGTAAGGTTATTGTTGCCCGCGAGGCAATTCCTGCTACATCGTCTCAGATTCTTCAGGGTATTACCCGTGCAGCATTGCAGACATCAAGCTTCATTTCAGCTGCTTCCTTCCAGGAGACAACTAAGGTATTGAACGAGGCTGCAATTTACGGAAAGGTAGATCCGCTTGAGGGATTGAAAGAGAATGTAATCTGCGGTAAGTTGATACCTGTAGGTACAGGAATGAAGGAGTTCAACGACTTGATCGTTACCTCGAAAGATGAGATGAAAGAGATGAACGCCGGTGCGTAAATCTTAAAGATAATCAGATAGGGCGTCGGCTGATAGTCGGCGCCTTTTTTAACACAAAAAAAATAGAGAAAAATGGCAGTTTGGTTTGAGGCTTCTGTTAAGTACATGAAGACAAACGAAGAGGGGCGTACGGCAAAGGTTAGCGAGGGTTATATGGTTGATGCCTTGTCATTCACCGAGGCTGAGGCTCGTATTGTCGAGGAGATGGCGGCTTTGATAAGTGGCGAATACTACTTGAATACATTGAAGAAGTCGAATATCACCGAGATTGTATATAGCGATGATGAGAATGATGATCGCTGGTATCGTGCAAAAGTGTGCACAATGGATGCCGATGAGGTTAGCGGTAAGGAGAAGAGCACCCCTGTTCACTTCTTGGTTGCAGCACACTCTATCGATGGGGCTTTGGCAAATTTGAAAAAAGAGTTGCAGACATATTCGGTTGATTGGGAGATTTGTTCTATTGCCGATACAAAAATTATGGATGTATTCCGTTACAAACCACAGGTCGAGTCAGAACAGACAAATTAATTAAATCAAAATGAAGAGCGTTAAATTATTCCTATCGATACTTTTATCGGTTATGACGTATGCGGTAAATGCGCAGGAGAGTCAGATTTTAAAGTTGAGGGGTGAGGTGCGTGTTGATTATGCCCGTATGTACAATAACCACCATTTGGAGAGTGGAGATAGCGGTTTCCGAGGCTCTTTTATCAATTTAATACTTGATGGTGGGTTTGCAGAAAAATTCACATACTCTTATCGGCAAAGGTTAAACAAAACCATTGTCGATAAGAGTTTCTTTGATGCAACCGATTGGCTCTATTTGAAATATTCCCACAACAAGAATTGGGATATTAGTGCAGGAAAGTTGGTTGTGGCAATAGGAGGTTACGAGTATGACCGTGCACCAATCGATCTGTACAGTTGTTCCGAGTTCTGGAACAATATTGCCTGCTATCAGTTCGGAGTTGAGGTTGCATACAACTTCAACGACGAAAAGGACAGATTGCTTGCCCAAATAACCCAAAGTCCGTTTCACACCGATGAAAACGGAGAGATGTATGGTTATAGTTTAATGTGGAGCGGTTCGCACAATTGGTTCAAAAGCCTCTATTCCGTAAACCTGTTTGAATATAGAAAGGGCAGCTATATAAGTTACATAGCCCTTGGCAATCAATTTACATTTTCGAACTTTACCCTTCAGCTCGACTTTATGAACAGAGCCGATGCCGAGCATACCTTTATGTTCAAGAATGTCTCATTCATGGGCGAGGCCTCGTACGA
>CAZMOG010000061.1:0-12122 GCA_964567845.1 uncultured Odoribacter sp.
CTATTCAGAATATCTAAACTCTTTGCATACCCACACTAAAAAACTACTGAGCCAGAAAAACCTCTATAGGTATAACAACAAAACTCCTACCTCCTAGAGTGTCCAAGAAAATCTTCTCTCCATTCTCATTGTAATAATAACCATCCTTATTCACAATATTCACCGTATCCATTGGTTGTATTGGCCAAAAATACTCTTTTTCATTATCGCTACACGACATAGCCATTATGATCAATATAGCTCCTATAAACCATCTATACATAATCCTACAATCATATTTTATTAATCCATTCTATTACATCATATCGAAAAACTTGTTCAAATACTCCACTCTCATACAAAGCATTTACAATTGCTTGCGCTGAATCTCCGCTATTCCCATTTATATAAAATAGCTCATAAAGAGTAGTATTCTCATAATAATCACAATATGAATATAGCACAACACTATATGGTTGTAAAATTTCTTGAACCTGTTCATAACTATAATTATTAGAAACTACTACAGATATTCGCATTGAGGTTGCATTATAATTTGGCCACCTATAACTGGGTATTCTTTGACTCGAATACACAAAACCTTTATATAGACATTCATCTGTCGGGAGAAGCTCACTCCTTTTTACAAAAGTCTCAACATATCCCACGTAATCAAAAATTCTATCATCCACAACAGAAGCATATCTTTTAAAATAAGCACTATCCAGACAAGCAACATATGCTAAAGACTTTTCGCCTTTCATCTCTCTTGCATTCTGAATTCTATTATAGCACTCATTAGATATTAGAACATGCCACATTGAATTTTCAAGTTCCAAATCAACCTTATTTCCACTATTATCCCAATAATACAGTTCTTTAGTCTTTGGGGTAATAGCATTGGGATTATAAACTTCTCGACTATCATACTCATCGCTGCATGCAAAGAATATTATCATGGCCAAAATCAACACAAAAACTTTCTTCATACACTAATTCATTTAATGTATATAAAATTCAAATGCACCCCCTGCTTGAACAGTGGTTAGCTGACCATTTGATAAGTATTTAAACTGTGCATTTGCACTGACTGCAATAAAAATTGCAACAAGAGTGTAGATAATTTTTTTCATAGTTATAGTTTTATTCAAATATTTAACTGCACAATATTAGTCAATATTTTAAAAACAAACAAATATATTGCCAATATTTAACAATAACGATAATATAAACTATAAATTCACCATAAGTAACCTATCTATGAATGATATGAACCCCGAAAGTTAGACAAAAACTTTCAGGGTTCATATCAAAGTTTACCGGACAGCCTCTTCGCCTTTCTCTATCATTCCTAATTTAATCATATTTAAAGGTAGAGCCTCCAAGGAATTCACGTAGGAGTGAAACATGAGGAACACTGATTGGCTCCAATACCTTTACATACGACAAGAATTTCAATAGCTTCAGTGCCTTCGAGTGCTCGGGGCAACTTTCAGGCACCTCGCGCAACAAAGGCTCTGCTTGAGTTTTCAGCACAGCCAGCTCATATATCATGGCTGTATTAAACATTACATCGGCCTGCTCCTGATATGGAATTATATATTTTCTTTCGCCGGCAAGCACATCTTCCCAGCCGGCCAAAGTAGCTTGAGCTGAACGGCCACGATATTTATGATCGCGAACCATTCTGCGAATCAAACGGTTATCAGTTGGATTAATAGGATTATGCTCGTCGATAGAGATTGCAGTCAAAGCCGAAATAAATACCTTGAATATTGTCTCGCTATCCAACAACGATGTTACCTTGGGGTTCAAACCATGAATACCCTCGATTATCAAAATGGAGTTCTTGCCAAATTTAACCTTGGTCCCATCGTATATCTTCTTACCTTCGATAAACGAGTATTTAGGAATCTCAACCTCCTCGCCTGCCAAAATTCTTTTTACACTATCGGTAAAAAATGGTATATCAACTGCATCGACATTCTCGAAATCGTACTTGCCGTTTTCATCGCGAGGAGTAAACTCGCGATCAACAAAATAGTCATCCATTGATAAAGGAATTGGGTGCATGCCGTTTACCATTAACTGTACTCCCAACCTTTTACAGAAGGTGGTTTTTCCGGAACTTGATGGGCCTGCAATAAGTACCACCTTTACCTTATCGCGACGCGATGCAATCATATCAGCAATCTGAGAAATTTTCTTCTCCTGCATAGCCTCGCACACATTCAACAGAGCATTGCCCTGTCCGGAAGCAATAGAGTGATTCAAATCTCCGATATTTGTAACCCCCAATATCTTATTCCAACGGCGATTCTCTTCGTATGTTTGCAACAATTTTGGCTGGCTGATTGGCTCGGCTAAACGGGAAGGGTTCTTGGCATCAGGTAATACCAACAGAACGCCCTCGCCATACTTTTTTAGATCAAACACGCTTAGCGTCGATGTTTTGTGTGCCAAAACTCCAAAGTAATAGTCACAGCTATCCTTTAATTTATAAACCGAGCTATAAAGTGTGCCACGCGCTATCAACAAATTTGCCTTATCGTGCAAACCATTGGCAATGAACAACTCACATGCCTTATCGGTTAGTGTCAATTCACGGGTTATAGAACAATTTTCGCTGACAATCTGCCTCATCTTGGCACAAATTTCAGCAATTTGCTCCTCGCTGTCTGTATATCCGTCGGCCCGGAAGGAACAATAAATTCCATTCGAAATATAGAACTCGGTATCCATTGTGCCATTGGGATATAATTCGCGAAAAGCTGTATAGAGCAAAAAAATCAACGAGCGCACCACCACGCTGTAACCATCCTGACTTGTGCCATCGACAAACTCAACCATGCCATCGCGGAACAGACGGTAACGAAGCGACTGCAAGTTATTGTCCAACAACGCCGCCACTGGTTTCATTTCAGAATCCTGCCCCAATATAATGGTTGCCAACTCATTGAATGTTGAACCCAATGGTACGCTATAACTCTGCTGAGTATTTACGCAATATACATTTATATTCTCCATAACCTTAATTTTATTGCATTGCCAATTTTATTCTATTCAAGCCATCCAGAAGCACAGAGTGGGGACAACCGATATTCAGGCGCATAAAGCCCTCGCCATCAGCACCAAACTCCAAACCATTATTCAAAGCCACCAGACCTTTATTTATTAATCTATCCTTTATCTCTTCGTGCGAATATCCTGTCCCTCGGAAATCCAGCCATATCAGGAATGAGGCCTCGGGGCGAACAAAAGTCACTCCAGGAATCTCCTGAGCCACAAACTTTTCTGCAATCAAAACACTCTCTGACAGATACTCCGTTAATTCATCAAGCCACCCCTCGCCATAGCGATATGCAGCCTCAAGGGTTATGTGGCCGAACAGATTTCCCAAATCCAGGTGAAGCGTGGTTATCTCCTCGTTGAATTTACGAAGCAACTCCGGATTTGTTGCCACCACCAACGAATTCAACATTCCTGCAATATTGAAAGTTTTGCTGGGCGCCATGCATGTAACGGTTATATCTGCTATTTCGGGCGAGGTTGCAGCCATAACCAAATGCCGTTTCTTAAAGAGCATCAGATCCGAATGAATCTCGTCCGATATTATTATTACTCCATATTTCACGCACAACTCTCCGATTCGCTTAAGCTCCTCATGGCTCCACACTCTGCCAAGAGGATTGTGAGGGTTGCAAAGTATTAGCATTGCCGCACCATTCAAACGATTCTCAAAATCGTTCCAGTCAATCTCATAGCCACTGCCATTAAAGCATAAAGGAGAACGGCTCAACTCACGACCATTTCGCAAAACCACCTCATGGAAGGGGTGATATACAGGAGTCATTATCACAACTCTATCTCCGGGTTGTGAGTAACAACGAACCGCAACCGAGAGTGCCGTACAGATTCCCGGACTGATAGTTACCTGCTCTTTTGTTATTTGCCAATTATCACGTTTTGCCACCCAATCAACAAAAGCCTGTTTGGCATTGTCTGTTCTGAATGTATATCCAAACACTCCATGTTTGCAACGCTCCATTGCTGCATCGAGCACCGCCTGTGGCGACTTAAAGTCCATATCCGCAACCCACATTGGAAGCAAATCGGTTCTTCCGAAATGGATCATCATATTGTCGTGTTTCACGCTGGCACTTCCTCCGCGCTCCACTATCTCATCAAATCTACTGCTCATCATATTCATCACTTTATTCTATTTTACCCATCAAACGTTTTGCCTCTCGTTGCCTCCATGGAACATACGCAAAAAATGAAGGGAAATCCATTTCCACATCAACATTCTTTGCTTTTCGAGATTCTGCACCAAATTGGTGCAGAATCTTAGGAGTTCCTTGAGTATAGAAAAGATACCACTGCTTCATATACCATAAATTTCGCGCAGAAAAACCATCGACATTGGGAAACTCTCGCTTTAAATCAAGACTTACCTGCTCAACAACTCCTTTACCCCATTTTTCTTCAACTTTTTTATTTACTAAATCTCTTCCAAGTTGCCAATTAAATAATAGTTTCTCCGCATTAACTTTTACACTTGCCTTTACTTGAGCAGAACGACAACGAAGTTTTACCTCTGTCATCCATTCATAATACTCAGAATCAATACAAACATCGTGCGACACTACTATTCTGGGTTTCTTTTGTAACATATCCATATTTTGGTTAAATTTGCACAAATCAGCTATACTGCGAATTTAGCAATTTAAAATACTACAAAAAACAGTAATGAAAAAAAATAGTGCGCTAATTATAATTTTAGCAATATGGAGTGCCCTTTTAACCGGAGCAATAGGGTACATTTATGTTAAAAGTCAGGAGAAACCATCGGCAGAATCGCTTGGATTCTACCCTGCAACAATAACTCATTTTATCAAACCCGATACCGTTGAAAACATATCGGGCGATTCAACCGAGGCCATACTTCAAAACATCCTTAACGAGGGTAATATAAAGGTAAAGAACGAGGGCGAACAGATGCTAATCTTTGCAAAGGCATTGACCACCGATGTTTATGTACCCACAGAGTTTGAGTTTGCAGGTGAAAAGGTTCCTTTGCACAGAACCGATGTTCGCGAAGCCTTTACACGTGAGCTTGCCGCAAATACATATCTACACGCATCAACCTTGCAGATTCTTAGAATTTTTCCAAGAATGTCCGCTCAAATTATACCCATTCTTAAAGAGGAGGGGGTTCCCGAGGATTTCGTCTATCTGGCCGTTTGCGAAAGCGCATTGAACGTATTGGCGGTATCGCCGGCAAAAGCAGCCGGTCTGTGGCAATTTATGGCAGGCACCGCCAAGGAGTACAAATTGGTTGTAAACGGAAATATTGATGAACGCTACCACATTGAAAAATCCACACGAGCAGCATGTCAGTACCTGAAAAAGGCAAAAGAAAAGTTTGGAAGCTGGACGGCCGCAGCCGCCTCATACAATTGTGGCACGAATGGTTTTGAACGTTTCAGAACACGTCAACAGACAAACAACTACTACGACCTGCTTTTAGCCGAGGAGACTAATCGCTACGTGTTCAGAATATTGGCATTCAAGCAGATTCTTAACAATGCAGAGAAGTATAATTTCCAAATCGAAAAACCATACGCCGCAGAGCCATACACAATTGTAAAGGTTAAAGGAAAAATCAGCAACCTGACCGACTGGGCAAAGAAGCAAGGAATAAGCTACAAAACCCTTAAACGCTTTAACCCCTGGCTCCGTGAAAACACTCTAAACGTAAAATCAACTCAAACCACCGAAATCAAAATTCCGGTCCACAAAGAGTTATATATATAATAAAAATATTAACAAAAAAGCAACCAATATTTGCATATACCATATTGATACAGTAAATTTGCAAAACTAGAATCTACTAAAATGAAAAAGACTATTACAATCCTTGCCATTGGCGTTCTAACCGCTTGCGGTGCATACAAATGTGTAAATCACTATATGAGTAGAAACACAATAGTACAAAATATGTCAATATCCAAAATAATTGTACTTTATAGCGTTGTGGTATGTTTTATATTGTCGTGCACTAACAAACAGCAAAATTATATAACATACGATATAAACCTTGACACGATACCAATCAAACATATAACATTATTAGAGGAGTATATAATAGATGAGTTATATACTCCTTATGCTATATATGCCATAAATGACAATATTGTTGTATTAAACACAGATCAAAAAGATTATATGCTATATGTTTACGACAAAAACTCTTTAAAATTTAAATACCCATACGGAACCTATGGAAGAGGTCCTAACGAATATATTATTGCCGATAAAAGTCCAATTAACAACAATGATTCCACCCTATTTTTATATACGAACATTTCTGATTGCAGTTCCTTTAAAATAGAAGAAGACTCCGTTAAAAAACAAACATCTTTCCGTTTTACTCAGGATATAGAGAACAATGCACTCATAATAAATGATTCTCTATCGTTTAGTACACTATATAATCACGAAGAGCCATTTAAAATTTTTAACTATAAAAATAATTCCATTAAATGTTATTTTGGAGAATTTCCAAAGTCAACCATTCCTACTGTTAATTTCGATGATAGAGATAATGTATTATCCTCTACATCTGTGTACAATTTCAAAAAGAACTCTATTTTAACTTTCTACGCAAACATTCCGGAGATTCATGTATATGCTCTAAACAACTTCACAAAGTGCAAAGAGATTCATCTGCATGGGCTAAAAAAACAAATTACATCTATTGATGATTATTATAATGGCTATAATATTGTATATTCCATCAAGCCTATAATAACCAACAAGAATATCTATACAATACTTATTAATGATATTTCCAACAAGATTCCCACACAAACAAAACTACTAAAATTCGACCCTGACGGCAATATTGTAAAACAATACACATTCGACAAAGCATTTATAACATATACCATAACGATCAACGAAGAGTTCTATGCAATAGGATATGATGGTGAAGATACAAAATTTTACAGAGCAAAACTTTAAAAAATCGCTCCGGTTGTAACCTTGAAACAGAACTTAGCGTAACAATAGGCGAGAAATGATTGTTTTAGCTGTTATTTAGTTTAGGTTTATTTCATTTTAGCACACACCAACCGGAAAGGCGATAGCTTATAACACAAGCTGATTTGCATTCTGTAAATGTCTTTCAGAGGGGACCGCCAGGTCCCCTTTTTCATTGTATCAATTCTCTCCCTGTTCTTGATTTTTCGGGCGAGCCCTGAAGCTTCTACGCTTTCTGCGGAATCCGCCATTCGAATCCTTACGGTCCTCAAATTTTCTATTGTTTCCTCTGTTCCTACCAGAGCCTTTGCGCCCTTTACGGCGAACAAACGCCTCCCGATTATAGATTGGGGCCTCGCCCAACTCTTCCGAAATTGGCAACTGCTCCACCTCACGCTCCATTAGCTTCTCAATGCGATAAAAACGTCCCTGATCCTCTTCACTGACTAATGTAATTGCGGAGCCCTCGGCCGAAGCTCTTGCAGTTCTTCCAATTCTGTGGATATAGTCCTCGGGATCACCCGGCACATCGTAATTCAAAACTAATTCAATATCCTCTATATCAATTCCGCGCGAAACAATATCGGTCGCAACAAGAATATTTACCTTGCCATTTTTAAAATCGAGCATTACCTTGTCACGCTCCTCCTGCTCCAGGTCACTATGCATGGCAGCAACATTCAGCTTTTTGCGTTTCAAGGTATATGCCAACTCCTTAACCTTCTGTTTGCTCGATGCAAAGATTATGCTCTTGCCCTGAAACTCGGTTCCGTAAATATGCTGAACCAATTTCAATTTCTGTGGCTCGTGGCACACATAAATATTCTGCTTGATTGAGTCGTTGGGCTTTGATATTGCAATATTTACCTCTACGGGATTTCTTAGAATCTGTTGAGCCAACTGTCTGATTTTCGGTGGCAAGGTTGCAGAAAACAGAAGAGTTTGACGCTCCTTGGGCATCTTGTTGACAATCTTCATAATATCATCGAAGAAGCCCATATCCAACATTCGGTCTGCCTCGTCTAAAATAAGATACTCAACATTACTTAAATCAACACCGCTATTGGCAATATGGCTAATCAAACGGCCCGGAGTTGCAATCACAACATCAGCCCCTTGCAACATGCCCTGCTTCTGCTGCTCCCAAGTGCTTCCATCGCCACCTCCATACACTACGGTTGTAGAGATAGGCAAGAAATATGAAAAACCCTCGAACTGCACATCAATCTGTTGAGCCAATTCGCGAGTCGGCACTATTATCACAGCTTTTATGACATTGTCGGGATTGCCCTCGTCCTCTAACTTGCTTAGCAATGGCAGAGTGTATGCAGCGGTCTTGCCTGTACCCGTCTGGGCACATGCAATCAGATCATATCCATCCATAATGACAGGCATTGTCTGCTCCTGTACAGGTGTCATTTCCACAAAGTTCATGGCATCAATGCCATCCAACACGCCATAGCTTAAATCAAGTTCATCAAATCTCATAATCAGCTAAAAAAGAGGTATGCAAGGAAAATTGCTGTTATAATTCCAGCAAAATCAGCCAACAAGCCACATGGAATTGCATAACGGGTATTCTTAATACCCACAGCTCCAAAATAGACAGCAATTATATAGAAAGTTGTATCGGTAGCTCCCTGGAAAAGGCATGCAAGTCTGCCCACGAACGAGTCTGCTCCGTAAGTAGTCATTGCATCTACCATCATTCCACGCGCACCGCTACCACTTAAAGGTTTCATTAAAGCAGTAGGCATTGCAGGAACCCAATCGGCATTAAGGCCCATGGCCTGAACACACCATGTAACTCCGTCGGTTAACATATCCATGGCTCCCGATGCACGGAACACTCCAATTGCGACAAGTATGGCAATCAGATAGGGAATAATCTTGACAGCCACGCCGAAACCGGCTTTGGCTCCCTCGATAAAGGCATTATATACATTCTCTTTTCGCCATGCAGCCATTCCGATAAACGAAACTATTATCGAGAAGAGAATCAATCCGCTCGACACATTCGACACAACAACCATCTCATCCTTTGAAAGAGTTGAGAAGTACCAGATAATTGCACCGAAAAGGAGTGTCACACCTCCAAGATAAGCAAGGATTGTCTTCTGGAAAAGATTAATCTTCTGTACTAAGCCAACCGAAATAATTGCAACCAAAGTTGATACAAAAGTCGCAATCAAAATAGGAATAAAAACATCGGTCGGATTGGCAGCTCCCAATTGGGTTCTATAAACCAATATAGAGACCGGGATAATTGTCAAACCCGAGGTATTGATAACAAGAAACATTATCTGCGCATCGCTCGCCACGCTCTTGTTTTTGTTTTCTTGCTGCATGGCCTCCATTGCCTTTAATCCCATTGGCGTTGCTGCATTGTCAAGACCGAGCATATTGGCTGCAATATTCAACATAATAGGACCGTATGCAGGTGACTCCTTTTTCAAACCCGGAAAGAGTTTTGCAAAGAGCGGAGCCATGGCTTTCGACATTACATTTACCGCTCCACCCTTCTCGCCAATCTTCATTATTCCCATCCACAATGCCAAAACGCCGGTCAGCCCCAACGAGATTTCAAAACCGTTTTTAGCCGACGAGAATGTAGAGTTGACTATCTCGGTAAACACATTTGTATCTCCCAAGAAAATCAACTTCACTAAAGCAACTGCAAAAGCTACTACAAAAAAGAATATCCAAATATAGTTTAAAACCATAAAACTATCCCTCTGTGCGGAATTTATATGCTTTCAAAGTATTCTGTAACAAAGAAACAATTGTCATTGGGCCTACACCACCCGGAACCGGAGTGATGAATGAACACTTTGGTGCAACCTCGGCATAATCAACATCGCCTACCAAACGGAATCCCGATTTTGTTTCAGACGAGGACACACGGTGAATACCAACATCAATAACTGTTGCCCCTGGCTTAACCATATCGGCAGTGACAAACTTAGGCTTACCCAATGCCACAATCAAAATATCTGCCTGCAAAGTGATCTCTTTTAGATTCTTTGTACGGCTGTGGCAAATTGTAACGGTACTGTCCGCTCCCTTTCTTGACATAAGAACAGACATTGGAGTTCCAACAATGTTACTCCTACCGATTACAACACACTGCTTTCCACTTGTCTCAACACCATAACGGGTTAAAAGTTCCATAATTCCGGCAGGTGTTGCAGGGATAAACGTTGGAAGTCCGGTCATCATCTTACCCAAGTTGCATGGATGGAATCCATCGACATCCTTGTCTGGATTTATGGCCATAAGCACCTTGGTCTCGTCAATATGCTTTGGCAACGGAAGCTGAACAATATAACCGTCAAGATCATCCTGATTGTTCAACTTATCAACAAGCTGAAGCAACTCCTCTTCGCTCATATCTGCAGGAAAGCGAAGTTCGGTACTTGTAAAACCAACCTCCTTACATGACTTAACCTTACTTGAAACATAGGTCTCGCTTGCAGGGTCATTACCCACCAAAACAGCAGCCAAATGTGGAGCACGTCCACCATTTGCCTTAATCTTATCTACCTCTGCAGCAATCTCTTGCTTAATGGTTGCCGAGGTCAATTTTCCGTCTATAATTTGCATATTTATCTTTTTTCAAATTCCAAAACTATCTTCTTCGCATACCGGACATTCCCTTCATACGCTTCATCATATTGGCAGCTCCTCCACC
The DNA here is from genome assembly GCA_964567845.1 of uncultured Odoribacter sp. Lineage (GTDB taxonomy): Bacteria > Bacteroidota > Bacteroidia > Bacteroidales > Marinifilaceae > RGIG9079. The sequence continues at coordinate 10,715 of CAZMOG010000061.1, forward strand.
TGTAAACATCTTCATCATTTTACGCGAGTCATCGAACTGCTTGATCAAACGGTTAACATCCTGAACGGTAGTTCCACTTCCCGCAGCAATTCTCTTTCTACGAGAGGCATTCAAAATTTCAGGACGCTCTCGCTCTGCAGGAGTCATTGAATTGATAATAGCCTCGATACCCTTGAATGCATCATCGTCAATATCAACATCCTTGATTGCCTTGCCAAGTCCCGGAATCATTCCTGCCAACTCCTTAATGTTACCCATCTTCTTGATTTGGCGAATCTGATCCATAAAGTCGTTGAAGTTAAATTGGTTCTTAGCCAACTTACGCTGCAACTCCTTAGCCTGCTTCTCATCGAACTGCTCCTGTGCACGCTCTACCAAAGAGACAACATCACCCATTCCAAGAATTCTGTCGGCCATACGCTCCGGATAGAACACATCCAAAGCATCAGGTTTCTCTCCGGTTCCAACAAACTTAATCGGCTTGTTTACAACAGTTCTAATAGACAATGCTGCACCGCCTCGAGTATCTCCATCAAGTTTTGTAAGAACAACTCCATCGAAATCCAAACGCTCATTGAACTCGCGTGCAGTATTAACAGCATCCTGTCCGGTCATGGAATCAACCACGAAAAGAGTCTCGGTTGGATTGATAGCCTCTTTAATTGCCGAGATTTCGTTCATCATCTGCTCATCGATAGCCAAACGACCTGCTGTATCGACAATTACCACATCGTAGCCCTTTAACTTTGCCGACTTAATAGCATTCTGAGCAATCTGAACAGGATTATTGTTCTCGGGCTCACTATATACAGGCACACCTATCTGCTCTCCAAGCACCTTCAACTGCTCAATAGCAGCCGGACGATACACGTCGCAGGCAACAAGCATAGGCATTTTACCCTTCTTGGTCTTCAATAAGTTTGCAAACTTTCCTGTAAAAGTTGTCTTTCCTGAACCCTGCAAACCCGACATCAAAATAATTGCGGGCGAGCCTTGAATGTTAACCTCTACACTCTGACCTCCCATCAAATCGCGCAACTCATCGTGCACAATCTTAACCATCATCTGACCGGGCTTTACAGCGGTCAACACATTCTGGCCCAATGCCTTCTCCTTTACTCTATTTGTAAAGTCCTTTGCAACTTTATAGTTTACGTCGGCATCAAGCAACGCTCTTCTTACCTCTTTGAGTGTCTCCGCAACGTTCAATTCGGTAATTTTTCCCTCACCCTTTAAAAGCTTGAACGATCTTTCTAACTTTTCCGATAAATTATCGAACATATCTAATTCAATTTAATGTTATTACTTTGTGTTTTCTTATCTGATTGAATTAGATATGTTCGGCTTCGCCATCTACCAACCCCCTAAATCCCCCTTCGTTCAGCGCGCTGCGCTTGCTTTCACTAAT
>CAZMOG010000062.1:0-12031 GCA_964567845.1 uncultured Odoribacter sp.
TGACTATCCCTATAATAAAGAAGCTCACTCCTATAAAATGCCATGCTCTACTTGTATTCATAAGGCTCTTGTTTTTTCGGATTTATAACTTTATAAGAGTCGTTTAGAAGCTACGTCCCCATATATAAAAATCTCCTATTCGCATCTGAGTAACAGCCTTAACAACATTACCATCTTTAAACTCTATTCTCGTAATAATTCTAATAAAGTCATCTTTTAAAATATCTTTATTATTTAACATTTCAGGTGTAATTATTGTGTTAGTTCGAGGAGGTCTAATTTCCTTAAATAAATCATTGGAAAAATCATAGTCTTGCCTCCAATCATATGTTGTATTATATAATACTTGATTAAATGGGCAATTCAATTTTATACTATAGAATAAAAATTTACTTTTCATTTGGCTATGGAAATATGAAAGTATATCTGCCTCTCCGTAATACTTATCTCTGTACGGACCCGATAAGGTATCCCAAACTACATTGTCAAATGACTCATATACAAAAATTCGTTTTGAATTTGTCAATATAGCTGCTCTATTTTGAGCAATCCACTTCTTACTAAAACACAATTCATAATAAACAGTGTCATTGTCATAATTTATTAAATTGAGCGAGTCAACAAGTGATAACACATAATCATTTTCCCATTTTAAGATTTGAGGATTTTTCTTTAATATTTCCCTATAATAAGAGTGCTCATATATTGAATCTAGTGTCATTCCTATTATTGTTCCACTATTTGTTTTAAATTCATTCATTTTACCTAAAGAAAATGCTTTACCATCAGCTACCAAACGTTCTGTTGTATCATATATATCATCGAAAATGCCATAAAAATCATGAAATGCATACTCTATCATTTTTCTATTAACAATTTTTCCATTATCTATGATTATTTTATAATATATTAAATTAGTTCTAGGTTGATAACTATATAGTAACCTTACCTCAAACTCGTCATACCACTTGCACATTTCTGCAATAAATTCTAAATTGTCATTTTTTAATGCATTCTGCATATATTGAGGCAACCAAGAAACTCGATATGTAATTGTATCTTTCTCACGATAAACAAGCGAATCTTGGTATGTGAATATATAATGATCAGAACTTTTAGCCACAACATAGTTATTAGATTCCATAAAAAATTCATCACCATGATTAAATAAATGTATAGTATCATTATCACTGTTGAAAATATATAATGAATCTATCATCGATAAAAAATCGAATAGTTTTTTCTTCTCTTGTTCCTTTTGTTTAACACGGTATATAGAGTCTGCATAAAATTTTATTTTATTTCTCCAAACCATATTACAACTCTTATAATCAAATTCACCATATAATGTTGTATCTTTTATCGCCTTCAATTCCATCAATGAAGTGGCGTTATTTACCTGTGCGGATAACTTTATTGAAACCGCAATGATAAATATCATAATTGAAAGCCTAATCATTATTCTATTTATATTTATATCCCAGTTCATGTTTCTCTAAATTTATAATTTGTGTATCAAATACATTACCGGTCATAAAAAACAGAGCCCTTCCTGTGTGTACATCTATCACAAAATCATTGCCGGAAGAAAATCCCTTAGAATCACGATATCTTATTCGAATATCCGAACCATGCTCAACTCGGATAATATTTTCTACATGCATTGCATATTTCTCAGACTCAGAGACTTTGAGTTTAGAATCATCACCTGTATCCCATATTGATTCATACATATTACGCCCATTTACATGATCGTAAAAATGCGCTAGCTCGTGAATTAAGACATAAGATGAAGTTTCCATATTATATTCTGTTTCTATATTATTTGTAAGTTGAGCCATATATTCACCACTCATATTTTCTGGGCTATACCAATTGATAGCTCCAAAAAGATTAATTCTTTTATCATTTATGAATATATCATAATTTTTTAAAGGAATATATTGACTATCATTTTGTTTAAATGTATTATAGTCTATCAATACAATTTGTTCTAAAGTCGTTAACTTATCAATATATGACCTTCCTTTAGGTTGGCTCATCATTCTTTCAAACGCTTGTGTAAGTGCATCAAAATAAGGAACCGTTCCCTTAACATATGGAGTTCTAGTAAAAAAATCTACTAATTGCCACTCATTATCAACAAATGTCCATTCATAAACATTGTTGCTTTGGGTTTCTGAACTAAAGTAATCTGTCACCACAATCCTCTCCCCATCAGGGTCAATTAGGTTGGTTGGGTTGTTAGCACAATAGGTGTAAGGGGGTTGTTTTCATATCGCAAGGCATTTGAGAGGTTCGCTTTGCAATATAATACAATATTTGCGGAAATGCAAGAAAAAGAGAGAAAATATTAAATATTACAACCAAAAACTCTAATAGGCAATAAAGTCGGCATAGATAGGAAGGTGGTCACTATAACCGCCTTTGTAGTACATGCCTCGATAGGTTGGGAATGGTTGCCAGCCGAACTGCTTTTTGTTCTCTTCAAGCAGGAAGTTCTTGTCGCATATCACCATACCCTTTTCAGAAATCTTATAGCCGTTTCTTCCCTGCATAATTGCGGGCGAGGCCACTATATGGTCGATTGTCTGCCACTTACCCATATAGCAATAGCTACCCTTACCACTCTTCCCATTGTAGGGGAATGCCAAATCATATAAAGAACCCGGAATATCCGTTCCCCTGTACTCCACAGCACGTATAACCGTCATGGGGTTACTTCCTGCCTGGCAATTCAAATCACCGCACAGAATAATATTGGCATCGGAATTAAGGGCATAGAGCGAATCAACCACCCCACGCACCTCCTTTGCTACAAGTACACGCTTCCACTCACTCTGCTTCTCGCCACCTCGCATCGATGGGAAGTGTGCAACAATCAAATGGAGAGTATCCGTTTTATCAATAACTCCGCTAACACACAATAAATCTCTGCTCTTTAACTCCATAAATGGGATAAAGAGTGTATCGAATGGTGTAAAACGGTTGTTATTATACAATAGTGCAACATCAATTCCGCGTGGATCCTGAGAATTTTGCTGTATGATTGAATAGGAGCCCTCGCCTAACTTTGTTTTGGAAACCAAGTCTTGCAACACATAGTTGTTTTCAATTTCTCCAAGGGCAACAAAACAAGGCAATACCCCATTGTCTGAACAAGCGGATATTGCCTTTGCTATATTTCTGAGTTTTGTATTGTAACGCTCGCGGCTCCAATATTTGGTTCCGCGAGGTGTGAACTCGTCATCTTGCGTCTCTATATCATTGCGTGTATCGAACAGGTTCTCCACATTGTAGAAGAGCAACCTGAAATCCCCTCTCTCCGCACTCTGCTGAGCCACGCCCGAAAGCCCGACCAGCAACAACACTGTAGAGAAGAGTATTCGCAACATTTAGGTAAAGAATTTCAAGAAGTCATTAATGTTTGCCAATAGGAACAATCCCAAAAGGAATGCCATACCTACCCACTGTGCATATTCAAGGAACTTCTCGCTTGGCTGCTTACGAGTAATAACCTCGTAGAGCAAGAAGACCACATGACCGCCATCCAAAGCCGGAATTGGCAATATGTTCACCACTGCAAGCATTATTGAGATAAGTGCTGTCAAACTCCAGAAACTCTGCCAATCCCATAGGCCCGGGAAAATATCTCCCATGGTCATAAATCCACCAACCGATTTATAACCACTGTCTGTGCTAAACAGCAATCCAAGGCTACGAACATAACTTCCCAACTGGGCAAATCCCTTCTCTATTCCGGCAGGAATTGCCTCAAGAAGTGAGTAATATTTTGTACTTGTCTCAAATGTCTCATTGATTATCGGAGCATTGTAAACACCCATAACCCCCTCGGCAGGCAACTTGAATGCAATATTCAATGTATCGTAGGTCAATGAATCAACATTCGAGGTGGTTATCGCAATATCGGTCTTGTTTCTCAATACCGTCAATTTTGTTGCAGCAGAATCGGCTGTACTCTTAATCAATCCCATATACTCATCGTAGAAGTTGAATGAGTTTCCATTGATTGCACTGATAACATCGCCCTCGCGTACACCGGCATCATAGGCTGCCGAATAATCTGCAAATCCCTGAATAAAGACCTTATTGGCCGGCATTCTTGGAGACAAAAGTGCTGCACGAGCATCCTTGCCCGATGCAATCTCCATCAAATCAGATATAAATGATTCCGGAATATCGATTGAAACAATCTGACCATCACGCCTTACCTGAATTGATTTTTTCTGGTTTATCAGAATTTCGCTCACAATACCCTCGAATCGCTCAATTGGCTCATTATCCAAACCAACCACAATATCGCCTGTCTTCAAACCAAGCTCTGCAAATGGTCCCTCGGCGACAACTCCATACTTCACATTCTCGGCAGGCATATAGCTCTCACCCCATGCAAAAAGGATTCCTATGTAGATGATAAAGGCAACAATCACATTCATCAATACTCCGCCAACCATTACCAGCAAACGCTGCCATGCCGGCTTGGAACGAAACTCCCACTCCTGAGCAGGCTGCTTCATTGCCTCGGTATCCATCGACTCATCAATCATACCGGCAATCTTAACATAACCTCCAAGTGGCAACCAACCTATTCCATACTCTGTTTCACCTATCTTCTTCTTAAACAATGAAAACCATGGATTAAAGAAAAGGTAAAACTTCTCAACTCTCATCTTAAATATTTTGGCAAATACAAAGTGTCCAAACTCGTGACATATTACCAACAAAGACAAACTCAAAACAAATTGAGCAATTTTTACAAGAATCTCCATCTATCTTCTTACTCTTATTTTTAAACTTCTATTACAACATTTCAAGTGCCAATCTTCTGGCCACCTTGTCGGTCTCGGCATAATCCTCCAATGAAGGAGTCTGAATAAAATCGCAACGGTTCATTACACTCTCAATCATGTCCGACATACCCAAAAATGAAATCTTATCCTGTAGGAATGCAGCCACAGCAATCTCGTTGGCAGCATTAAGCGCAGCCGGCACATTTCCCCCCTTACGCATTGCATGGAAAGCCATTCCAAGATTTGCGAAGGTCTCCATATCCGGATTCTCGAAATCAAGATTCGCCAACTTGGCAAAGTCCAAACGCTCCAGATTGCTATACACTCTGTCGGGGAATGTCAACGCATACTGAATTGGCAAGCGCATATCGTGAATTCCCAACTGAGCCTTTACATTTCCATCGGCAAACTGCACCATTGAATGGATAATTGATTGAGGATGTACAACCACCTGAATCTGATCAGGCTCAACCCCAAACAACCACTTTGCCTCCATTGCCTCGAATCCCTTATTCATAAGCGAGGCAGAATCGATGGTAACCTTCGCTCCCATATTCCATGTAGGGTGCTTCAGTGCATCGGCAGCAGTTACCTTCTCCAATTCAGAGCGTTTCATTCCTCTGAACGGACCTCCCGATGCTGTCAGCAAAATCTTTTCAATAGGCGAGGCCTCTCCCACCAAACACTGGAAAATGGCAGAATGCTCGGAATCGACAGGAAGAATTGCAGTTCTGTACTGTTTCTGCAACTTTGTAATCAACTCTCCGGCAACCACAAGAGTCTCTTTATTTGAAAGGGCTATTGTTTTACCTGCCTCGATTGCTCTTACGGTAGGCACCAATCCGCTATACCCAACCATTGCCGTTACCACTATATCAACACTATCCATGGTAACAACCTGAGCAATTGCATCCTGACCTGCATATACCTTAACATCGGTATTGGCAAGCGCCTCTTTCACCAAACCATATCTCTCCTCATTACCAATAACAACGGCATTCGGCGCATACTTAAGCGCCTGCTCTATAAGCTTATCCGAACTGTTATTTGCAACAAGAACCTCAACCTGAAACAGTTCAGGATTTGCATCGACCACCTGAAGAGTTTGAGTTCCAATGGAACCTGTTGAACCTAATATCGCTAATCTCTTTTTCAACTCTTAATTATTTAAACTGAATAAAATCCTCGGGATTCAATGGATTTCCGGCTCTCCATATCTCAAAATGAAGATGAGGACCCGTTGTCTCCTTTCCTGTATCGCCAACATTGGCAATAACCTGACCTGCACGCACATAATCTCCCTGCTTACACATCAGGTTTGAATTATGCTTATAAACCGTCATCAAGTCATTTGAATGTTGGATTGCCACTACGTGACCGGTATTGATTGTCCAATCGGCAAATACCACAACACCATCAAGCACAGCCATTACAGGGGCATCCTTTTTAGTAACCACATCTATCCCATAGTGCTTCTCCTTCTCATGGAACTGGCTCACCACATAGCCTGTTACAGGGGAATAGAAGTGATAATACTCTTTATTGGCAGGCTTGATTCCCAATCCCAAAGAGAAACGCTCCTCATTCTCAATCTCGGTACGAAACGCAAGCTCCTCCTCGGTAATTCTCAACATAATCGTATCGAACTTTGCACCACTTGCAATCTCAACCTCCTCCGTTACGGTATCGGTCGGCTCTTGTCCATACTCACCTCCGCCAATCATGATTTGCAACGAACGTATAAAATTATCCCGCTTGTCAAGTTCCTCTTGAATGGAATCCAAACGTAAAGATGTAGATAACATCTCGGTTCTGAAATTCTTATCGGGATAACCGGGAATCCACTCTCTAATCGATGTAAAGGCTATCAGATATGAGGTAACCAAAACTAAAAGCATGGCCAAAATACCAAGCCCAACAATAATCCTAAGCAACGATACACGGAAATGGAAAATCTCCTCATACATTGTATCGTTGACTACGGTTATTCTGAACTTAAACCTTAATCTTTTCCAAAGTGATACTTTTTTCTCTGCCATACTACTACCTCTGTAATAACGTGCAAAGGTAGGGTTTATTTTTCAAATTATTTGCAGTTTTATATTTATTTAACTTCTACTCCCAGGATGGCGTTGAATATTCATATACATGCAAAGAAAATTCGCCCAAAACCGCATAGATATGATCGAACATATCTGCCACAATATGCTCATGCTCAACCCATTGTTTATCCTTTGTAAAACAGTAGAACTGTATAGGAATCCCCGTTGGCGACGAGGGCAATTCCCTTACCATACAGAGCATCTTTACATTCAATTTGCTGTTTGCTACCATCCATGCCTCCATATAATGACGAAATAGTGTCAAATTTGTTAAACTATTCACATCCAGCACACTCCTCTCGTCGGTATTCTGTCTCTCCAACTCGACCAACTTCTTCTCGATAAAATCTTTTAAAAATACTGAATCCCTGATTCTCTGCAACTCATGAGCCGAAACAAAATGGACTGAACGGGCATCGATATAGACATTCTGCATAACTCTACGACCATCGCTATCAAACATTCCTCGCCAATTGATAAACGGTACGGATACAAGCTGATAGGTAGGAACCATTGAGAGTGTCATGTCCCAATTTCTAACCTTTACCGTGTATAAATTAATCTCCTCAACAACTCCATTGGCGCTGCAATTCTCAACCACAATCCAATCGCCCAATCTAACCATATCATTGGCATTCAATTGTATTCCTGCAACAAAACCTGTAATTGAATCCTTAAAAATCAGCATCACAACCGCAGCAAACGCTCCCAATCCAACGAACAGATTATGCGGAGTTTTTGAAGCAATCACACTGATTATAAAAATCACTCCTACACAATAGAGAAGCACCTCGGCCGTCTGAACAAAGAGTTTTATCGGCCTGCTTTTAGCAATTGGAAACCCCTCATAAATTCCATTTGCAGTTCTCATAAGCGAGACCACAAAGAGAGCTGTCGATGCAATAAAGAGAATCGAAACCACCTTTCTCAACGCAGTAACCCCCTCCCAATTAATCAACGGTAACATAGCTCCGCAAGTGGCCACAAGAATAACCACCCCTAACTTAGTAAGTATTTTATTCTGTGCCACAACATTCATCCAACGTATATCCCTAACACCTCCGTGTCGTTTTAACAACAACTTGGGCAACCACTTATGCAAAAACAGAAAGAGTAACAGGGCAAAAACCCATATTATCAACACTCTTACCGCCACCTCCCACCTCTCGGGACCATGAATTTCATTCCAGAACTGAATAAACTTGTTACTATCCATACTGTCAAAAATAGGTTATATGTGCAAAAGTTAAGAAGTATAAATAAATAACGATATTTTGATTTAAAGTGTTACCTTTGCACGCCAAAGAAAAAATAATATAACTAACATAGATATGAAAAAACTACTTTCAACAGCATTTATGCTACTGTTCTGTGGCACTCTAATGGCCCAGAACCTAACGGATACCATTCCGTTTACATCAAAAGTATTGAAAGGTGTTCTTCCCAATGGCTTGACCTATTACATCCAAAAGAATCAGGAACCAAAGGAGAGAGCTGATTTCTACATTATTCGTAATGTCGGAGCAACTGTCGAGACAGACGAGGAGGATGGATTGGCCCACTTCCTTGAGCACATGGCCTTCAACGGAACAAAGAACTTCCCCGGCAAGGGCATTATCAACATGCTTGAGCGTCACGGAATTGAGTTTGGTAGCGGAATCAACGCATACACAAGCATGAACGAAACCGTTTACACTCTGTTCGACATTCCTACAACCGATCAGAAATTGGTTGATTCATGTCTTCTGGTACTTCATGACTGGTCACGCTATCTTCTTCTTACCGAGGAGGAACTTGATGCAGAGCGTGGTGTTATTACCGAAGAGTGGCGAGGCCGCCAGAATTCACGCATGAGAATCATGAACCAGACAGCTCCGGTTATCTATGCCGGTTCTCCATACGCAAACAGAACCGTTATCGGTAACATCGACGTTATCCAGAACTTCAAGCCCGAGACAATCCGTAACTTCTATTACAAGTGGTATCGTCCAAATCTTGAGGCTATTGCAATTGTAGGAGACATCGACCCTAAAGCTATCGAGGCTCAAATTATCGAAATATTCAGCTCTATCGAGAACCCCGAGAACGAGATTCCTCGCTCATTCGTAGAGATTCCTGCATATAAGGAGCCACGTTTTGTTGTAGCTACCGACAAAGAGGCAACACAGACCAACATCAACATACAGTCAATTCTTCTTGAGTGCTCGCCCGAGTACAAGAACACATACGGTTACATTTACGACAACATTGTTAAGTCAATGTTTAACTCTATGATGGCTCAACGTTTTGTTCGCGAAGCACAGAAACCCGAGGCTCCATTCATGTCTGCATCTGCAGGATTCGGCGATATGGCTCGTGGTTATGACTATTTCGCATTGGGAGTTACCCCACGCGCAGGTGTCGAGAACGAGATGAAGGCCCTACAGGGTGCATGGACTTTGGTATTGCAGGCACTTCGGCATGGTTTCTCAGAGAATGAGTTGCAGATTGTTAAGGCAAGCATGAACTCAAACCTTGAGCGCGCAGCAAAGGAGCAGGAGAAGACAAGCAATGCAAGCTACATGGCAGATATTCTTGACAATTACTTGGAGAATGAGCCAAATATGGATTTCGAGGTTTATTACAACTTCTGCAAAAAGGTATTAAACGAGATTACCCCTGCCGATGTACACCGCAGAGTAAACGAATTGGCACAGGGTGGAAGCACAACTGTTGTAATTACAGGTCCCGATGCGCCTCACATGACACAGGAGCAAGCTTTCGGGGTAATCAACGGAATCAACCCTGCAACTATTGCACCATATGCCGACAACACCGTGAAGGGGGAGTTGATTGATGGTGAACTTCAGGGAAGTCCTGTAGTAAAAGAGAAACGCGACAAAGTTGTTGGTGCAGTAAAATGGACATTGGCAAACGGTGCAACAGTAATCTACAAACACGCTGATTACGAGAAGGAGTCTGTATCGCTACGCGGAGTTAGTATGGGAGGTCACAACCGCTATGGTATTGAGGACATTCCATCTATCTCGTATATGAACAGCCTTATCGGAAGTTATGGATTGGGTAAATTCAGCCAAATGGATCTTAGCCAGAAATTGTCGGGAATCCACGCAAGTTGCGGCGTATCGGTTGGAGGAACATCCGAGAATGTTAACGGAGGTTCAACCCCTAAGGATATCGAGACAATGTTCAAACTTCTGTACTTGCGTTTCGAGGAGCCTCGTTTCGACAAGAACATCCACGACATTGTAATTAAGAGAAATTTGGAGTTGCTTCCAACACAGAAGAACAACCCATCAAAAATAATTAGCGACACATTGTCAATGATTATGTCCGACTACAACCCACGCAACATTATTATGGGCGAGGAGGAGATCAAGAGTGTTGACATCAACAGAATTGAGGAGATATATCGTGACCGTTTCGACGGAGTTAAGGACTTTACATTCTTCATTGTCGGTAATGCTCCCGAGGAGCAGGTAAAGGAGTATGCAGAGAAGTATATCGGTTCTATCAAGGCCGGACGAAAGAAAGAGAAGGTTGTTAAGAGCGACGTTCACTCTCCATTCGGACACACTGAAAAGATTATCGATATTCCAATGGCAGATCCAAAAACCACCGTATTGGTAAATATCTCAAAACGAATGAAGACAAACCGCAAATCAAACTACATTAACTTTGTATTGGCAAGAGTTATGGATATGCGCTATTTGACAGATATTCGCGAGAAAGAGGGAGGAACCTATGGAGTTGCAGTACAGCAGAGTTCAGCAAAGACTCCTGTATCTAAATACGCACTAACCATGAATTTCGATACAGACCCCGACAAGGCACAGCACTTGAAGAGCCTCATCTACAAAGGACTTGACAGTGTTGCTCAATACGGACCTACACAGGAGGAGCTTGACAAAATTGTAAAGAGCATTTTGAAGAGCTACGAGCAGACAAAACCTCACAACAGCTATGTTATGAACAACGTTTATAACTACTACATGAACGGTTTTGATAACTCTAATCCTAAATACTACGAGGACATCTTCAACGCAATTACAGTTAAGGATGTACAGAAACACGCTGCAAAGTTGGTCAAGAATCCTGACATTGTTGACCTAATCTTCAACCCGGTAGCTCCCAAGAATTAGTTAGGAGTTAACAATTAGTAGTTTGAAAACTCCCGAGTTTGCAATGCAAGCTCGGGAGTTTTCTTTCACCCCAATAACAGAAAAAATTATTTGTTAAATTTTTTAATGACTGCCAGACAACTCTATTTTTATGCTAGTATAAACAGCTTTTTCCGGATTACATATCGTCTATAGATAGTCCTCTATAAATAAACTCATAGTTCTTGAATGTGCCAATAGCTTTAAAGAACAACTCAGATTTGGCTCTTAATACAGCTTCATCAAAGTTCTTCTCTTGGCGCTTAACTTCGATAAATTCTATCTTGTTTTCCAATTCATCTTCGGCTACTATGTCAATTTCATTTTCTCCCTTGCGGTCATGCCAGTATCCAAGGCGAGTATATTCACCAGACTCTTTCATTACTTCAATAAAGTAGCTTTCGAGAGATTTACCGCTGAATGTGGAAAAGTCACGCTCAACTATCGTTCTCAATCTGTCATTACCACCAGCCTCAATGATGTGTGTATATTTGTATATGAAACGAAACCAGAATTTCAGAAATTGGTCGTTGATGGCATAATGCACATTCTTATTGCTTGACTTTTCGTAGATAGGTTGCATCTTACTTATCAAACCATACTCCTCGCTTAGGTTTTTCAGGTAGCCAGACAGTTCTTTTATATTGAGAGCATTTTCCAATTCATTGCGAGTATTTCTACCTTGTGCAATGAGTGTAAGTATTGAGAAATAGATACCATAGTCTTTGCCAAATTCATCGACAAGCATATTCTTACCCTCAGGCAAAAAATAAGAGTCTCGCTCAAAGAACATGTCAAGCATCTTCTTCTCGGTAAACTTCTTTCTGTCAATAAACAACTCAACATACTTAGCCACACCGCCTGTCAGAGTATAAAGAGCCAGCAAATCAGATTTCTTATAACCAGGGCAATATTCAGACATGATTTCTTTTAGGACTGAGGGCTTAAAAGGTCTAAC
>CAZMOG010000063.1:0-3050 GCA_964567845.1 uncultured Odoribacter sp.
GTAGCATATACATGAGTTTTTCTTTGTTACTGTTATAGTGGCAAAGAGGGAGCTGAGAGCTATTGCGCCAACAACCCAACCAACCTGATTGACCCTGATGGGGAGAGGATTGTGGTTACAAATTACTTTAACAATTCCGGGCAAAGTTTTAATTTTTATGAATGGACCAATGAAACGGGAAAATGGCAATTTGTGGATTTCTTTACCAGAAAACCATATATTATGGGAACAGATGCTTATTTTGATGCGCTTACTCAAGCGTTTGAAAGAATGATGAGCAATTCCTACGATAAGTTCCGAATAGAAGAGTTGAGCAGAAATAATATAGAGCATTCATTAGTGTTGGAAGGAAAAATACATACGGAATATACTATAGTTGATGCAACTTACGCCTTGTTGCATGAATTAACTCATTTTTATGATGATGTACAAAAAAAGAGAATGTGAAAGAAAAATGGCGTAGAACATCGATTAATAAGAAACTAACTAAAAGCGAACTTCATGCTCTTCATGTAGAGCAAGATATATTATTGCTTTTTGAAAATGCCGAAGACTGCGGAGCCGGAACCACTCATGCTTGCATAAACAGCGCCTCGTTTATACATTAAATCTTTATACTCCTGAATCTCCGGGTGAGCCTTTAGAATGCCCTTTTCAAAATCATTTGTAATGTAGTTGCGCCACTCCTCGATAGGCAAGTTGTTGATATTGCGTAAATTGAATGGGGCAGGAGTTGGAGAGATACCTGCATATGCCTCTTTTGTCGAGACTGCAACATCGGGCTTCTCTACCACAATTTGATAATCGTCCAAATTTATATCTATAGCCTCAAGAAGTTCTCCGCGTCCATGTGCAAATGCCGGCTTGTTCTTAATGAAAAATGCACAGTCGCTACCAAGTTCTGCTGCATATTTTTCGAGCGAGGCCTCGCTCAATCCCAAGTTGAACATTGAGTTTAAGCCTACAAGCATAAATGCAGCATCGGCACTACCACCGCCAAGACCGGCGCCGAATGGGATGATTTTATGTAGATGCACATTAACAGCCGGAAGTGCGAATTCACGCTCCAATAAACGATATGCCTTGATAACAAGGTTTTTATCTTCGGGACAATCAATCAATAATCCCGAGTTCTTAAAGTTAACCATACCGTTTGGGGCATCGGCAACCTTAATTTCAAGAATGTCTGCAAGGCTTGGAACCGGGTAGAATATGGTTTCAAGGTTATGAAAACCATCGCTTCGCTTCTCGGTAACATAGAGTCCGATATTTATCTTCGCGTTAGGAAAAAGTATCATACTGTTTGAAAAATGGCTGTAATACAAATGGCCGCAATGGTGGCAAGGCCTGTCCATATTGGCAGATAAACCCACCTGTAAGTGCGTTTCTCCTTAAAATAACCCTTTGAGGCCCACCATAGCAGACGGTACATTATGAAAGCTCCCACCCATCCTATGAATGCTCCGGCAAGAATATCTCCGGGGAAGTGTAGGCCTAAATAGATTCTTGTGTATGAATTTATTGCTGCCCACAGCATGAAGAATGTGGTTAGCCAACGGTTTTTAAATATGTATGCTACAATGAATGCCAGACCGAATGTATTGGCTCCGTGGCATGAGGGGAAGCCGAATCCGCCGCTGTCACGGGTCTTGAAGACAAATTCGTAGGCAGGGCTGAGCGGATTATTGGGCCTTGGCCTTTCAACAATCGGACGGATAACGTTTGCTACTATCTGATCTGCAAATACAATAACCAGTACAATAGCTATAAATGCCATAATTGCTGTTTTGAGTTTTAGATTCACAAATAGAACAGCGGCAATGGTTGCATACATGGCAGCCCATATAAGTTTGCCGGTGTAGAGTTGCATAAATGCAGTGAGGTATGGAGTGTTTGCTCCATTGAGCAAATCCATAGCCTGGTGGTCTGTATTTGTTAAAATCTCAATCATACCGCAAAGGTATAAATAAATTAGGAATTAGCAATGGCGTACATAAGTGCAAGGAGAGAGCAATGGCGAACATGAAACATTTTTCTTTATTGTGCGTTATAAATTGTAAACATTAATTGAAAAGTTATGAAAGAGAAAAAATGCTATTGCGGAGCCTTTATACATGGGGCGGCCGTTTTAATATTCGGAGTATTGTCAACGGTATTTGGAATCTGGATTTTGAGCCATCCTGCAATATCATACATAGGCATTGCCTACTACCTATGTATAATGTTTATAATCTTTGGAGCGTATCAAATGGTAAAATCATTTGGACACCAGGAGCGTAAACGGTGGGGTATGCGCTTCTTTCTGGGTATAATTTATACCTTTATTGGCTTTATCCTCTTGGGAAATGTTGTTTGGGCCGAAGAGGTTTTGCCCTATATACTGGGATTCTCGTTAATGTACGAAGGACTTGAATATGTTGCAATCTCGTCGGTTCGCGAGGAGAATGGTACTGCGGTCAAAGGGTGGCTTTGGTATTTTATATTTGGATTCCTGACTGTAATCTTCTCGTTCTTAATTATTTTCCATCCTCTGTTCGGTTTCCTAAATGTAATTGTCTGGACCGGAATGGCTTTTATTGTAACCGGTTTGTCGGCTTTGATCTCTTTCCTTTTCCCTCGCAGATAAAATAGTGGATTAAAATTTAGGGCGGATGCTTCAAAATGTGAAGCTCCGCCCTAAATTCTAATTCCTAACTGTTCGCTTACTTAATCCCCAATTTAGCCTTTAGCTCTGCAGAAAGGGCATCCTTGTGAATCATAATGTTCATTGTCTTGTAAGCAAAGAACTCGTATGTAGCATACCAGTAACCACCGTAAGCCATATCATCGCCCCAAGAGTTCTTCACAATGAAGTACTTTGTTCCGTTCTGATCAACAGCCTTACCAATGATGTGCATTCCGTGGTCGTCGGTTGTCAAATAGTTGTCATAACCTGCCTGACGCATCTCAGGAGTAACTTTGATCTGAGGCATTGGAGCCTTCTGCATCTCCTGTGCAAACTGAGCTCTTGGCATATCAACCCACTTAGCAGCCTCGTTACCCTTTGTAAT
>CAZMOG010000063.1:3060-11381 GCA_964567845.1 uncultured Odoribacter sp.
CGTTCATGTCAGGAGCAACAGCCAATCCTGTACGTGTGAATCCTGTCTCTGAACAGTCGGTTCCCCAAGCGAATGTGAATCCGTTATCCAAAGCCTTGTCGCAAAGCTCAATAAACTCGTCAAGAGGAATGTTGTAGCTCATCTCGTTCAACCAGTTATCCTCAACCTCGATAGCGAATGTTGTGTAGTATGGGTGGTGTGTGAACGATGTTACGCTGATATAGTCATCTGCGTTAAGTCCGCAATACTCCTTTGCAAAGCTCATTGGAGTATAGGTCTTACCCTCGTACTCGAAAGTCTCAGGCTTCTCTCCAAGATATGCATCAAGAACTGCGTCGTAACCGCGCTTCCAAGCTGTACTCAAACGTCCATTCTCGTTCTTAACAATTGCATCAACGTATGCCTTTAGAACTGCCTCCATCTCACCGTGAGCGTGTATATCCTCGCCATAGTTCAATCCGCTATAAACAGATAGTGGAACCAATCCGAAGTTCTTCATTGACCATGTAACGTCGGCAAAAGCACCACCCTGACTGAAGTTGCACTTTCCATGCAAACGTACGTACTTCTCAGCCTTTGCGCTGTATGTGTTCCATACAGTGAACAATGGAGCAATCTCTACAGGCTTTTTACCCATACGAATCATCTCGCTCTCAAGGAATGAGTTACCTGACCATGACCAGCAGGTTCCTGCATTATCCTGACTCTTTACAGGGGTGCAATCCAAGCGAACAATGTCGGTGAACTGATAACCCTCATCTTTTTTCTCTTTCTTTTTCTGTGCTACAGCCAATGTTGAGATAGTCAACAAACCGGCCATTACCAATGTGAATTTTCTCATGAGATTTGATCTGTTTTATGTTTATAAATATATTTCCAAGAGTACAATCCAACCATTATTGCCCCTGCCACTCCAATTACAATTGTATCTTTATAATCATTTATGGGCGAGGCCACTCGGAACAATGCTCCGCCGGTAGCAAATACCGTTCCTTCGGTAACAACAAACGCCATGCAGAACAAATTGTTCGCAAAGTGCATTCCTATTGTCACTTCAGCGCCTTTGTCCCAACACGCTATCACTCCGAAAATCAGGGCCATAACCATATATTGGGCAGCCATTGTCCAAAATCCAAAGGTAATAATTTCCGGATTACTTAGGTGCATTCCTGCGAAAATAATTGCAATTATTATCATACTTACCCATCTGGAGCCAAAATAGCGCAAAACTCCCTGGTACATATAGCCACGAAACAGCACCTCTTCGAATGTGGTTTGTATGGGAAGCAGGGTGATTCCAGTCAGGATTAGCAGTAGGAATTGTGGAAGCGAAAAACTCCATTCAATCTGCAGTTCGGGATGGAGCAGTGGAGTGGTTAATGTGTAGAGTAGTGTTAGGATAAACCACCAAATAGCGCCGAATGCAACCCTTTTGTAATCAATATTTTTTCGTGAGGTTACAGCACTTTTTAGTGAATCTCGATGAATGTAGCGCATTGCAAACCACAAAGCCCCCATTCCGGTTACAAATGGTAGAAGTGTAAGGGCTTGGGTAATAATTTCGCTGTCGTTTCCGATGTGGTTGATATACAGGGCGTATGGATAGGCACCAAGAAGTTGCGCCGCTATGATAAATAGCAGCGCAATGATATATGTGTACCACTTGTAATTACAGCTCATTCAGTAATTTTTCCAATGAATATTCATCCATCAATACATTCCTTGGCTTACTTCCCGATGCCGGGCCAACAATTCCGGCACTCTCAAGCTGGTCCATAATACGGCCTGCTCTGTTGAAGCCAATTCCGAAACGGCGTTGTAATGCTCCAATCGAACCCTGCTGGCATCCAACTACGAAACGTGCACACTCTTCGAACATTTTGTCGTAGTCACCGGTTCCTCCAAGTGGAATGTCGTCGGTTTCACCCTTTTCGGCTATGTACTCGGGTAGTTCATAGGCTGATGGATAACCTTGTTGGTTTGAAATGTATTTTGTAATCTTCTCAACTTCGGGGGTATCGACAAAGGCACACTGAACACGAGTAACCTCGCTACCAATCGAGATAAGCATATCTCCTCGTCCAATAAGCTGGTTTGCTCCTGGAGCATCGAGAATGGTTCTTGAATCTACCATCTGTGCCACCTTGAATGCTATGCGTGCAGGGAAGTTGGCCTTAATGGTACCTGTAATGATGTTGGTACTTGGACGTTGTGTGGCAATAATCATGTGTATTCCAACGGCACGAGCAAGTTGGGCAATTCTGCATATCGGCTTCTCAACCTCTTTTCCTGCAGTCATAATCAGGTCGGCAAACTCATCGACAATCACCACTATGTATGGCAAGTAGCGGTGTCCGTTATTAGGATTCAACTGACGTTTTGAGAACTTTTCGTTATACTCCTTAACTGTACGGCAGTACGCCTTTTCGAGCAATGAATAGCGGTTATCCATTTCAAGGCACAGTGAGTTCAGTGTGTTTACAACCTTGTCATTGTCGGTAATGATAGGCTTCTCCACATCGGGAAGCTTTGCAAGGAAGTGCTTCTCGATAATCGAATATATGCTCAGCTCAACCTTTTTAGGGTCGATCATAACGAACTTCAACTGTGCAGGGTGTTTTTTGTACAGGAGCGAGGTTATGATTGCATTCAATCCAACCGATTTACCCTGTCCTGTTGCTCCTGCCACAAGCATGTGGGGCATTTTTGCCAAATCGAATGTGTAGGGCTCGTTTGAGATGGTCCTACCGATTACTACGGGAAGTGCAAACTTCGACTCCTGGAACTTTTTCGATGCAATCAATGCCTTCATTGGAACAATCTGCGGATTACGGTTCGGAACCTCGATACCCACGGTTCCTTGACCGGGAATAGGTGCAATGATTCTGATTCCCAATGCAGACAGACTTAGGGCAATATCATCCTCAAGATTCTTGATTTTGGCAATCTTTACTCCCGGAGCAGGCACAATTTCATACAGAGTGACTGTTGGTCCGATAGTTGCTTGAATCTTTACAATATCAATCTTGTAGTTTTGCAGAGTATCGACAATCTTTTGCTTGTTTGCCTCAAGCTCCTCTTCTGTAACTACCGATGAGTCGCTTGTGAAGTCGGCAAGAAGGTCGAGAGTGGGGTATTTGTATCGAGACAAATCAAGTGTAGGATCATAGTCGGGCTGATTCTCACCAATCTTCTCATCCTCTTTAATTTCGGTAACCTCGAACTCTATCGTGTTTGGAGAGATTGGCTCTTCGTCATCTAAATTAAAGTCCTTTTTCTCTATGATCTCCTCTTCAATCTCCTCTATCTTCTCCTCTTCAAAATCGCTATAGTCGTTGTTATCGCTCTGCTCTTCAGTCTGCTCCTTGTTGCAATTCGGATCTTCGTTATAATTCTGCTCATCGTTACAATTCTGCTTCTCCATTGCAGCCTGCTCCATTTGCTCTGCACGTTCGGCAGCCAATGCGGCTTTGCGCTCTTTGCGAGCCTGCCATGATGAGCTGATAGCATTGGTTATGCGGTAGAAAATCGAGCGGAAACCAAAGTAGAGCAACAGTATGAATGTTGCCAACAGTGTTATAAAGGTTCCGGCTTCGCCTATAAAGGCATCGAGCCATAGACTGATATAGTATCCATGGGCGCCTCCAAGATACAGATAACCCGTGTCGGCATTTGTAAGTTTTGTAAAGTTCTCGGAAATGTATCCTAAGAACAGTGAAATCCAAATCATAAGTGCAAGGCTTACTGCAATGTGCTTCAGGTACTTGTCAAATGATTTGAATAAGATTCTTGTGCCAATGACTGCAAGAATATAGCAAATTATCAATGCACTTGTTCCAATACACTGATTAATAAGATAGTCTGAAATCTTCGCTCCAAGGGGGCCTCCCCAGTTTTTGGCATCGACACCAATGTTGAGTATCTCATAGAAACCCTTGCCGGCAACATGATAGTCCATGCCGCCATAGATAAAGAAACTGACCAAAGATATAAAGAGATAGATAGTGAATACATAAAAGAGTATTCCGATGGCAACTCTTGTGCCCTCGCCCTTTAAAATTGAAAAATCAAAATTGAATTTAGGTTTGCTCTTTGCAGGTTTCTTATATTCTCGCTTCATTATCGAATTATATTTTAACAGCTTCTAACTTTTATAGATAGGGGAAGCCGAAAGTATAAACTATCGGCTTCGCTATGGTGATGTGGGGTTTGCCCACTAACTACCTCTTTTTTATAGAGAGTTGATGAACTTTATTACGTTCTCCTCAATTCTCTTGATTACATCGGTATCCTCGCTCTTAACGAATTTCTCACCGGTGATCTGCTCGTACAACTCAATGTAGCGCTCGGTAATACCTGCAACAACCTGGTCGGTCATCTCCGGTACCTGCTCGCCGTCGCGTCCCTGGAATCCATTCTCCATAAGCCACTCGCGAACGAACTCTTTTGAAAGTTGTTTCTGGCGCTCGCCCTTTGCTTGGCGCTCCTCGTATCCCTCTGCGTAGAAGTAGCGCGAAGAGTCGGGGGTGTGAATCTCATCGATTAGATAAATCTTTCCATCTTTCTTACCAAACTCATATTTGGTGTCAACAAGAATCAAACCCATCTTTGCTGCAATCTCGGTTCCACGCTTGAACAGTGCGTAGGTGTACTTCTCAAGAATTTCATAATCCTCTTGAGTTACAATGCCCTGTGCAATAATCTCCTCTTTTGAGATGTTTTCATCGTGTCCCTCATCGGCTTTTGTTGTAGGGGTGATGATAGGCTCAGGGAATTTCTGGTTCTCGACCATTCCCTCGGGAAGTGGATTACCACACAACATTCTCTCGCCAGCCTTATATGAACGCCATGAGCTACCGGTCAAATATCCGCGGATAACCATCTCAACCTTGAATGGTTCGCACTTGTGACCAACGGTAACCATTGGGTCGGGAGTTGCAATCTTCCAGTTTGGACAAATGTCGGTTGTCGCATCAAGGAACTTTGCAGCAATCTGGTTCAAAACCTGTCCTTTGTAAGGAATACCCTTTGGTAGAACAACGTCGAACGCTGAAATTCTGTCTGAAACCAACATAACCATATACTCGTCGTTAATGTTATAAACATCGCGAACCTTTCCATGGTAAACACTCTTCTGTTTAGGGAAGTTGAAATCGGTATTTACAATTGCCTCCATTGTATTGCTATCTATTTTAATTGTCAATATTTCTACTTTTAACAAGTTTCAAAGTTAGTTATTTTTTTTCGCTATCCTCGGAAACCGATTCAGTTTTTTTGTTCTCTGTTGCAACTCCTTTTGCTACGCTCTTTCTTTTAGCCTCAATCTTCTCTGCAACAGCCAATTCACGCTCTCCCTCTTTGTCATAGGCTTTCACAATGTCCTTTACCAATCGGTGACGTACAATATCGCCCTCGTCGAACTGTACAAAGGCAATACCGCGAATCTTTTGCAGGATTTTAAAGGCGTGAGCCAAACCGCTATCGGTTTTATGTGGCAAATCAATCTGGCTCATATCACCGGTAATGACAAATTTGGCGCTGACTCCCATACGGGTCAAAAACATCTTTAGCTGATTGCGTGTGGTGTTTTGAGCTTCATCGAGAATAACGAATGCATCGTTCAGGGTTCTTCCGCGCATATATGCCAAAGGAGCAATCTGAATGGTCTCGTTTTCAAGATACTCATTTAGCTTTCTGCCCGGAATCATGTCCGACAGAGCATCATAAAGTGGTTGCAAATACGGGTCGATTTTCTCCTTCATATCACCAGGAAGAAAACCTAAATTCTCGCCGGCTTCTACTGCCGGACGGCTCAAAATGATGCGCTTTACCTCTTTGTTTTTAAGAGCCTTTACCGCCAATGCAATGGCTGTGTAGGTTTTTCCCGAACCTGCAGGACCGGTGGCAAAGAGCAGGTCGTTTGTAACAGATAGTTCAACTAATTTTTTCTGGTTTGCACTACGGGCGCGGATAATTTTTCCGTTGTTACCAAACAGTATAATGCTTGCAGGATCATCAGGGTCTTCGACCTGTTTATCCTCAAGAATAATGCGTTTTAAGTTTGCAAGGGTCAGCATATTGTAGCGTTCGTAATGCTCCAATAGAGCCTGTACCTTCATGGTGAACAACAATGTCTCCTCCTCTTCGCCTTGAACTATTAGCTCATCCCCTCGTCCAATAATTCTCAACTTTGGAAAGAGTGCTTTGAGCACATCGAGTTTGGAGTTGTTAACTCCGTAGAAATCAAGCGGATCAATCTCGCCAATACTTATTCTCTTTTCTATCATCAATATTTATAATGTAATCCGGAATTATTCTTAATTTTGTAAGTGCGAAGGTAGTGAATAAATTTAAAAGTCATGGATAGAAAATTAAAAGCATTTGAAGAATTGTTGAATATAATGGTTGAACTGCGTGAAAAGTGTCCTTGGGATCGAAAGCAGACCATGGAGAGTCTGCGCCCTTTAACCATCGAGGAGACATACGAATTGTGCGATGCCGTTATGAACAACGATATTTCCGATATTAAGAAGGAGCTTGGCGATTTGATTATGCACATTACATTCTATGCCAGAATTGCAGAGGAGCAGGGGCTTTTTGATATTGGCGATGTTCTAAATTCCGTTTGCGAGAAGTTGAAGTACCGTCATCCACATATTTATGGCAATGTTCGGGCCGATTCCGCCCAGCAAGTGTTGGAGAATTGGGAGAAACTTAAGTTAAAAGAGGATGGGCGAGTGCACAAGGTTTTAGAGGGCGTGCCGGCTTCACTGCCATCGCTTGTTAAAGCGTTGCGTTTGCAGGAGAAGGCTGCCGGTGTGGGGTTTGATTGGGGAACCAAAGAGGAGGTCTGGGCCAAGGTACGCGAGGAGGTTGCAGAGTTCCAGGCAGAGGTTCTTGCCGGTAACAAGGCGGCAATGGAGGATGAGTTTGGTGATATGCTCTTCTCGTTGGTAAATATGGCTCGCAAATATGGTATTAATCCCGATAACGCACTTGAGAAGACCAATAATAAATTTATTTCGCGTTTTAATTATGTTGAGGATAACGCAGGGCGTCCGTTGCCGGAGATGAGTTTGGAGGAGATGGATGTGTTGTGGAATGAGGCGAAAGAGAGATAAGGTGTAAACAAAGAGAGTTTCGCACTGCGAAACTCTCTGATTTCTAACTTTAAACTCCTTATCCTATCTTTTCTTCTTTTTCAGTCGGCCCTCGCGGTTGCGGTCAAGGCGAGATTTTTGTGGTGTTTTGCTGTTTTTGGCCGATTTTGCATGAAATGCACCACCTCCTTGAGGCTTGCTTGAGTTTTGATATGCAATATTTCGTGTCTGAACCTTCTCCTCGTCTAATAGAATGTCCGAGATTACAACATTTTCCGGAATCTCAACCTGCTTAATTTCGTTATTGATAAGCTTTTGAATGTTTTCGAATAGAGGAATCTCTTTTTCGCCAACGAAACTTATTGCAACTCCATCTTTTCCGGCACGGCCTGTTCTTCCAATTCTGTGGATGTACTCCTCGGGTTCAAATGGAATGTCGAAGTTTATGACGTGGCTAATATCTTGAACATCAATACCTCGTGCAGCAACATCCGATGATACCAATATTCTTGAACGTCCTTCTTTAAATGCTCTTAATGCATTCAAACGTGTGTTTTGTGCTTTATTTGAGTGAATTATGCTTAACTCATCTTTCCAGAAATCGGCAAGTTTATCTGTAATTCTGTCGGCATTCTTTTTGCTTTCGGTAAAGACCATTACTCGTTTGAAGGTCTCTTTGTCCTCTAATAAACCTTTTAACAGATTGATTTTGGTCATGATGTTTGGAACGCTGATATAGAATTGGTCAATATTCTCAACTGTAGTTGCCTGAGGTGTGACCTCGATTCTGGCAGGATTTATCAGGAACTCTTCGGCAATTTTGGCAATCGAGTCCGAGAACGTTGCCGAAAAAAGCATTGTTTGGTGTTTGGGGACTACCCCCATTATTGAGCGTAGTTGGGGCATAAATCCCATATCCAACATTCGGTCGGCCTCGTCCACTACAATTGTCTTAATGTCCTGGGTACGGATGATGCGGTTAAAGTAGATGTCCATGAAACGGCCGGGAGTGGCTACAATTAGGTCTGCGCCCTCGTTCACCCTTGCCTGTTGTGTGCGTATGTTTGTTCCTCCATAAACGCCAACGCAACGAATATCCATATACTCGGTCAATAGTTCAACGCTTTCACATACTTGAACTACCAATTCACGAGTCGGCACTACAACCAATGCACGTGGATAGTGGCCTTGTGCGTAGTGAAGCTTTACCAATATAGGCAT
>CAZMOG010000064.1:0-2322 GCA_964567845.1 uncultured Odoribacter sp.
TAAAATTCAACGGTCTTTAAGGGGGTAAACCCTTAATTTGTTTTGCAGGTCTTCTGACTTACTCCGATTTGCTCGCCTTCCCACCTTCTCGGCAGTGGCATTGGCGTTGTAGCCTGTTAAGCAAATCTTGTTTGCGGAGCTTACAGCAGCGCGACTGTTCAGGATTTACACCTGATTCCCTTTTCACCACAAGTTCCGAAAGAGACTTTGTGGCACAAAACTGCACAAAGGTAGTAATTAATTATGAATTAGGAATTAGGAATTTTCAATTATTTTTACGAATATTGCGAGGAAGAAATTGTTGCAATTATGAGAATAGGGAAAACTGTTAAATCAATATGGTGTTTCTATCGCGATGGTTTCAAAAATATGACCTGGGGTAGGCCATTATGGGGATTAATTATTCTAAAATTGGTAATCCTCTTTCTTGTACTGCGGGCTCTCTTTTTTAAGCCTATTCTATCGGGCATGGATGATGAGCAGAAAAGTGAATATGTAGGCTCGCAACTTGTGGATTTCCAGACAAATAACAATAAACAATAGTAGGATATGGTGGATACGGCATTAATTGACTGGTCAAGAGCGCAATTTGCGCTAACAGCAGGTTACCACTGGATTTTTGTACCTTTAACCTTGGGCTTGGCGGTGATCATGGCGGTAATGGAGACAATTTATGTGGTGAAGGGCGATGATTTTTGGAAGAGTACAGCCAAATTCTGGATGAAACTCTTTGCAATAAACTTTGCCGTTGGTATAGCTACAGGAATAATTTTAGAGTTCCAGTTCGGAACTAACTGGAGCAACTACTCTTGGTTTGTCGGCGATATCTTCGGAGCTCCACTGGCTATCGAGGGAATTCTGGCATTCTTTATGGAGGCAACATTTTTTGCTGTAATGTTCTTTGGATGGAATCGGTTCAGCAAAAGGGTGCACCTTTTTGCTACATGGATGACAGGAATTGGAGCTTCAATCTCAGCGATATGGATTCTTATTGCAAATGGTTGGATGCAACACCCCGTTGGAATGGATTTCAATCCTGACACAGTTCGTCATGAGATGGTCGATTTCTGGGCCTTGGTTACAAATCCTGTTGCCGTAACGAAATTTTTCCACTCGGTTTATAGTGGTTGGATGACGGGTGCAATCTTTGTAATGGGAATAAGTTCCTGGTATCTGCTTAAAAAGCGCGAAACACGTTTTGCATTGGCAAGTATAAAGGTTGCTGCGATGGTAGGAATTGTGGGAACCGTGGCAGTAATGTTCAGTGGAGATCGTCATGGGGTGCATGCTGCTGAGTTTCAACCAATGAAATTGGCTGCTGCCGAGGGTTTGGAGGATGGAGGTCCGCGTGTGCCATTCTCAATTGTTCCCGGAGTGGAGATACCCGGAATGTTATCTATTCTGGCAACACATGACATTGATGGTTATGTGCCGGGAATTAATAACATCTTAGATGGATATACCGATTCTCGTGGGATAGAACATATCTCTGCTCAGACAAAAATAGAGCGAGGTCGTGCTGCATTAATGGCGTTTAAAGGTTACAGAGAGACTATGAAAACCGATCCTCAGGCTGCGGCAGAGTATCGTAAGGTGCTTGATGCAAATGTAGAGTACTTTGGATATGGCTATATTGAATCGCCGGAAGAGTTGATCCCGCCGGTATGGCTTGTCTATTGGGCATTTCGTATAATGGTTGGTTTCGGGTCATTCCTATTACTCTTGATGGTTGTAATGTTGTGGGCTCAATGGAAAGACAGATTGTTAAGAATGCGTTGGTTACAATGGGTTGCATTGTTTTCGATACCTTTGGTATATTTGGCAGGTCAGGCCGGTTGGATTGTGGCCGAGGTTGGTCGTCAACCATGGGCAATTCAAGGATTGTTGCCGGTAAAGGCTGCGTTATCGAGTGTTAGCGTTGGAGCAGTTCAAACAACATTTTTCCTTTTCGTTGCAGTATTCACACTCTTCTTAGTTATAGAGTTGCGAATATTGCTTAAAGCAATTAAACAGGGTCCCGGAATTGAAAAATAGGAGGTAGTTATGGTTACATACGAATTTTTACAGCAATATTGGTGGTTCTTGGTATCACTTCTTGCCGGTCTGTTAGTCTTCTTGTTATTTGTTCAAGGAGCAAATGCAATGATTTTTACCGTGGCACAGAATGAAGAGGAACGACAACTTATGGTGAACTCAACCGGCCGTAAATGGGAGTTGACCTTTACGACATTGGTAACATTCGGAGGAGCATTCTTTGCATCGTTTCCGCTCTTCTACAGTACAAGTTTCGGGGGAGCCTACTGGGTATGGATGTTGATACTT
>CAZMOG010000064.1:2332-11283 GCA_964567845.1 uncultured Odoribacter sp.
GTATCGTACGAATTCCAGAATAAGGTGGGTAATGTTCTGGGCAAAAACACCTTCAGAGTGTTTTTAGTAATAAATGGTCTATTAGGGCCGCTTCTTATAGGAACTGCAGTAGGTACATTCTTTACTGGTTCTCTGTTCATTGTCGACAAAGGTGCTGTTGGAGATACTCTTATGCCTGTAATCAGTCGTTGGTGTAGTGATTGGCGAGGTTTGGAGGCAGTAGCAAACCTCTTTAATGTCTCGTTTGGTTTGATGGTAATGTTTTTGTCAATAAGTTTGGGGTTGTTGTATATGATAAACAACATTGCAAATCAGACTCTGCACATCAGGCTTGTAAGGTATCTTCGTTCAATGTTTACCTCTTTCCTTGTTCTTTTTATATTTGTGACATATAACTTATTGACGATGAATGGTTTTTCTATGGAGGCAGATGGAACTGTATTTATAGAGAAGTATAAATATTTGCATAACTTTTTGGATATGCCGATAGTTTTGGGGCTATTCCTGGTGGGAGCTTTATTAGTAGTGACAGGAGTTGTGTGCTCAATTGTAGTACCATTCTTTAAGCGAGGTATTTGGTTTGCAGGTCCGGGAACCGTTATGGTAGTTGTGGCAATCTTCCTGATTGCAGGTTATAACAACACAGCATTCTATCCATCGGTAGCCGACCTTCAAAGCTCATTAACTATCTACAATAGTTCATCAAGTGAATTTACCTTGAAGACTATGGCAGTGGTATCGTTAATTATACCGTTGGTAGTGACTTACATTGCCTACTTCTGGCGTAAAATGGATAAAGGATCTTTGACCACCGATGAACTTAATAACTCGGAGAGGTATTAAGGTGGTGTTTAAAAATCGAAGCCGACGTTGATATTGAATCCGCCACAGTTCTTACGGTCGGTAAACCACACGTTGCGAATATGGTTATACAGTGTGTATTCTGCTTTCTGCACTGTATAGCCAATTCCGGCATAAATGGATCTTCGTGCATTGCTTCCCAATGGGAAACGACAACCTGCACTACCTTGCTGTTGCTTTCTGAACGTCAATGGTTATCTCTTGTGCGCTGATTGCATTAACAGAGGCAATCAATGCAATTATAAATAGTACAACTCTCTTCATGCTTCTTGTTTTATTGGGCAAAATTACGCACTGTAATTTAGAATTACAAATATTGTAAAATGCTATAGTTTATTTTTTTAGGAGAATGCAAACAAATCTGTTTGCATTTCGTATATTTGCAGCGTGGATTATGGAAAATAGAATTGAAATACTAAAGGGAATACATCCGGGAAAGGTGATAGGTAGGGAGCTTAAACGTAGAGCTCTCAGTCAACGTTTATTTGCATCAACAATCGGGGTGCATAGTCAAACGTTGAATGCTGTCATTGTGGGCCGTAGAAATATTACAACGGAAATGGCAGTAAAAATAGAGGAGGCGTTAGGTTTTCAAGAAGGCTTGTTGCTTACCTTGCAGGCTTTTTATGATATTGCAGAGTACAAAAGAGTACGGTCGTTGTCGAAATCAGTTGAGGCACCTAATGTAAGACGAATTCTTTTTTGGGATACCGATTTTGACAAAATAGATTGGCTTCGCTATAAAAGAGCTGTTATTAATAGAGTTCTGGAACGTGGTAATGAACAAGAGAAACAGGAGATAGCCCGCTTCTACGGATTGTCACAGAATGAACATTGTTCGTATAATTATTTAGATAGTTATAGACTTAATATTTTAAATGAAGAATGACATACAATAATTTATTACATTTTGAAACAGTTTCTCCATGGCTTAGAAGAATTTTGACAATTTTAATGAGTGATGAATTGTTTGCTCCTTTTCGTTTAGTAGGGGGAACAAACTTGAGTCTTAGATATGGTCATCGAAAATCTGTAGATATAGATCTCTTCACGGATGCAGATTATGGCAGTTTGGATTTTCGGAAGATGAGTTGGTAAAAGTGGATTTAATGTACACTGATCCATTTATCAATGACGAGGAAGTTATTGATGGAATTAGAATGGCCAGTGTTGAGGATATTATTGCAATGAAGATGAATGTTGTTTCTCAGCGAGGTCGTAAAAAGGATTTTTGGGATATCCATTGTCTTTTGAACCATTTTTCACTGCGTGAAATGTTTTCGTTTCATGAAAAACGTTACCCGTGGGAACATGAACCTAATGAATTGTTAAAACAATTTGTCGATTTTTCATTGGCAAATGAAGAATTTGATCCTATTTGTTTACAGGGAAAAGATTGGGATGATATAAAACTTGATTTGATAGAATGTCATGATGAAGTAGAATTATGAATAAAACACCGATCTTATTGTTCGGTGGTTTTGTTCTTTTCGGGATTGGGGTTTAACAGGAATTTGCAGAAATCCTCGCTGGTGCGAACTCCGCTTAACGAGTTTGTAACCTTGCCATCTTGTTGCATTATGGCAAAAAAGGGTATTCCTCCCTTGTAGCCCTGTTCACGCAACTTTGCTACAACCATTGCAGCCTCGCCACTATCCATGTCGATATAGACAAAATTGTAGTTTTGCATTAAGTTCTCGACCATCGGCTCCTTCAGAACATTGTTCTTCATGCTTCGGCACGAGGTGCACCACTCCGCACCAACCATGATTAGTATGGGTTTTGTTTTGTCAATCTTCAATTGTGCAGATACACTTAAGCATAGCAGCAAAGTTATGGCAATAGAAAGAATCCTTTTCATACGCAATAATTTTTCTACAAATATACTTGTTTAACGACAAAAGTTACCAATGTCGCTATGAAAAGATTCTATAAAAGTTCCTTTATTGACTCTTCAATCTTCTCAGGGGTTGTAATAGGTGCAAATCGCTCAACAACCTTGCCATTGCGGTCAACAAGAAACTTAGTGAAATTCCACTTGATGTTTGAATTCAAAAGGCCTCGTTTCTGACTCTTCAAATATTTATACAAAGGCTCTGCATTCGGTCCATTCACATCAATTTTTTTGAAAATAGGAAATGTGGTGTGGTATTTCATTTCGCAGAAATTCTGAATCTCCTTTTGGCCTAATGGTGATTGATTCATAAATTGATTGCATGGGAAATCCAGTATCTCAAGTCCCTCTTCGTGGTACTTTTCATACAAACTTTGAAGCCCTTTGTATTGGGGTGTAAAACCGCAGTGAGTTGCGCTATTTACAATCAGCAGAACTTTCCCCTGAAACTTTGCCATGCTCACATCATTGCCCTCTGCATCTTTAACCTTAAAATCGTAAATACTCATATCTATATATTTTGGCGTAAAGTTATTGATAATTTATAACATCTACGTGCAAGATTTAGATATGTTTCATGCAGTAACAATATGCCTATAATCAGTGTAAACAAAATTTATAACTCTTCGTATCTTATAAAAACATTGTTACTTCTATATTATGGGACTATTTTCAAGTAAAATTCCGAATGTGAAGTCGGAGTGCAGTTTAAAACGTTTTGACCTGAAGCGTTACATGGGACATTGGTACGAGATTGCCCGTTTCGATAATTGGTTTGAGCGAGGCCTTGAGAGGACAACTGCAACCTATACTCTTGAACCCGGTGGCAAGATTAAGGTAGTAAATACGGGGCGAACCGAGTCGGGCAAATGGAAACACAGTACCGGAAAAGCTCGCTTTGTTGACCCGCTGGGGTGTCCGGGCGAGTTGGAGGTTAGTTTCTTCGGACCATTCTACTCAACCTATAATATAATTGATTTGGGCAAGGAGTATGAGTATGCAGTTGTGGCAGGAAAGAGCAAAAGGTATTTGTGGATTTTGAGCCGCGATGCAAAAATGTCTCGTGAAAAATTGACTCCCATTCTTCACAGATTGCGAGAGTGGGGGTATGACTTGACCAAATTGAAATTTATAGATCAGGGTTGATCTATTTGGCATTGGCTCTGCGTGCCATTTGGCGAATGTAGTTTGCAGCATAGATACATGCCGGAGGCCAAACTGTGTCGTGGTTAAAGCCTTGAAGTTCAAAGAGCTTTACACCTTTGTTTCCGACATTGCGAAGAACCGACTCCAACAGAACATTCTCCTCCCAACGATTTGCCAACTCTGTGTTTCTGTCACCGGTGAAGAGAATGATAGGTGGAGTGTCGGGGCGTACATGGTAGAGTGCCGCATACTCATCGACAATAGGAATAGTGGTGCTCAATCCGCGCTCGCGACGAATGGTGTTATGGGTAACACCCTGGCCGCTGATGGGGAAGTAGGCTGCAACGCTATCAGAGTCAATGCCATGCTTTGCCAAATATTTCTTATCAAGAGCAACCATCAATGACAGGTATGCTCCTGCAGAGTGGCCAATCACATATATCTGTTTATCACTACCTCCATATTTACCAATGGTTTTAAATACCCATGCAATAGCCTCGGCTGCATCCTCAATGTAGGCGGGGTGTGTTGCCTTTGGACTTAAACGGTAGTTCACAGCTGCAATGGCAATGCCCTTGTTTTTAAACTCGTTCAAAAGAGCTTTACTTCCGGCAGTTAAACCTCCTCCATGGAACCAAACAACGGTTGGAAAATTCTCGACATTTTCGGGATAGTAAAGATCCAGTCTGCAGCGTTCGTTTTTGTAACTGTCGTTGCTCTTTTCAAGCAAATACGAAACGTTCTCGATGGTTTTGTAGGTTGTTTGTGCCGAAATTC
The DNA here is from genome assembly GCA_964567845.1 of uncultured Odoribacter sp. Taxonomy (GTDB): domain Bacteria; phylum Bacteroidota; class Bacteroidia; order Bacteroidales; family Marinifilaceae; genus RGIG9079. Next base: position 7,011 of record CAZMOG010000064.1, read on the forward strand.
CCACACAAATCAACAGTGCCGTAGCAATTAAGAGTAGTTTTTTCATAGTTGTGTGTATTAGTTCTGCAAATATGGTATTTAAATTCCACATTTCAAAACAATTCACCTACGAATATAAAGTCTTTGCATCTAATACGGATAAATGACATATCAAGACATCGAAATTTGGCATTTGTAACTACTTATGAAATGTATCGTAGGTATATGTGCAACATAGATAGTTGTATGTTGTACAAATTTGTTTAACTTTGTGATAAAAATAGGCTACTCTATGAAACTGATAGAGAATAATATCCAAAAGATTATTGCTTTGTGTCAGAGGCACAAGGTAAATAAATTATTTGTCTTCGGCTCGATATTGACAAACAGGTTTAATGATCGGAGTGATGTTGACCTTGTTGCCGATTTTGATGATGTCGATTTAGAGGATTATGCAGATAACTATTTCGACTTAAAAGCCGGATTAGAGGAACTATTAAATCGTAGTGTTGATTTGTTAGAGAGCAAAGCAATTCGTAATTCCATATTGCGTAAGAATATCGATAATTCAAAACAGCAGATATATTAAAATGTCACCGCCAACCAGAATCATTTGGTTGGCGGTGGAGTGTTAGCTTAGATCTATTTCTTGAATGACTCAATAGTTGAGATTAATAGTTTAAAATTTTCTACAGATAGTTTTCCAATCATTGTAGGTTTATTAAAATCGATTTCTTTCTTTGTGGTCAGAAAATCACCGATAATAACGTTGTTTCCATCCACAACAACTAAATTATGAGCATACGCGTTTCGTATGTGTTTTAATAGGCTTATAATCTTATTCCCAGATGAGATAAAAATTATTGTATTTTTAACTTCGATATGTTAATAGATGTTTTTATTGCCCATCGTTGTTTCTTAGATGGAATCTCAAAATAATTGTCTGTTATTTTTTGAGGTTTATTATATCTTACATCAATGATATTTTCTGTTGCTTTAGTGAACTGCTTGTAATTGATTCGAGCCCCTTTAAGTTTATTAATATCGGAACTTTCACAACACAGCAAAGCATGTTCATAAATATACTCCGATAATTCTTTGTTTAAATTATGCGGCTGTCGTGTGAATATCTTGTTTAATGACTCCATTTTATACGTGTTATTAGGTGATTGCACTAATTCTTTCATTGTTTACTCAAAAACTAACTATCCATTTCGATGATTTCTACACCATTATAATTAGTGAGTAATTTTGCGTAATCAGAATAGCACCCTTTAGGTACTATAATCTGAATTGGCTCTTTAAGCATAGATATCAACTTAGCAACGCCAGTAGGTGGAGTTGTAGAATAAAAAGTAATATCTGTTAAGTGGCAGCTATTTAATAATGAGGATATATCTGCTTTAATTCCATCTTGGATTATAATAGATTTTAAATTATCGCAACTATAGAATGGAGAATTAACATGTCTTACAGAACCAGGTATATTTATTTTCTTAACGGCATCACATTCGCTAAATGCTGCGTACTCAATTGATTCAACACCATCTTGAATAATAATAGTTTCTAAATTACTGCAATTACGGAATGCATATTCTCCGATAACATTAACAGTTCCAGGGATATTGATAGATGTCAGGCTACTGCAACTTTCAAATGTACGATATTCTATTGATGTTACACTTTCCGGTATATTGATAGATTTCAGATTATAACACTCATAGAATGCACTATGTCCTATAGATGTTACACTTTCAGGTATATTAATGGAGGTAAGAGCACACCTTAGAAATGCTTGCTTTCTAATTTGAGTTGTGCTTTCAGGAATAACCAGCTCTTTTATTTCTTCACCGTTTGAAATAAAGTGAATCGAGCCAGCATACCTCCCGCCCTCATGGCTATCATTTATTGGAGACGAACGATAGCTTAGAAGATTAATGTTCTGCCATGTTTCAAATTCAGTATAAAGCTTTCCACTCGAGTGATAAAAAGCATCGGCTTTTATCGTGTCTAAACTATTTGGTATAATTATCGTGTCTATCCTTCCGCAATCTGCAAATGCATATTCTCCTATAGAAGTAATGCCTTCATCAATAATAAGTTTTTTTATGTTTCTGCAGGCATAAAATGTTGAATCTCCAATACAAGAAATATTGCCGGGAATCGTGATGTAAGAGAATCGTTCGCAACCTTTAAAAGCTCCGTTGCCGATAGATGTTATAGTTTCAGATAGCTTTATGTTAGTAATAGAGCTACAGCCTGCGAATGCATAATTACCAATAGATTTTAACTTGTTAGGAAAAGGGAGATATGCTAATGCAGCACATCCGCAGAATGCATAATTTTCAATAGAAGTTAGTTTGCATTCTTCTAGAATATGTACTGTCGTCAATTCTTTGCAATCTTTAAAAGCATTGTCTTCGATGATATAGATGTTTTTGGGTAGAGTAATGCTTTTAAGGTGACAACCATAAAACATTTCAGCCCCGAGAGAGTAATTTGATGTTATTTTGTCGTTCAGATATGGAAAACCTCCTTCAATAATTGTTGCATCCTCCATATCAAGATTTCTTAATTTCCCTAATTCACTACACATTTCTCGGAGATAATAGATATCTGAGCTATTTATAGGGCCAATAATCTTTAAAAAGGAAATTTCTAAGTATTTTTCCCCTAATAGATTAATCATTGTTCCTGCTTGTGATAAACTAACAATGCCATTGTTATATGTATTATCACCATATGTGATTTCATCCATTGGTTCTATTGCCGGAGTTTGTGTTTGTTGTGGTGGTACAACATCTTCTTCTGTCGTACTCGAACTGCATGAAGGAAGTGCAATTGCAGTAATAATGGTCATGATGACCGCTGTTAATAAATTTTTGTTCATGTTTTTATTGTTTTTAATGATTATTGCCGAGTGAATAATGTGAAATCTTCAGTTCCCAAAAGAATGTTGCTGTTTCTGAGTCTTTCAAAAATTTTTAGTTTAATGCATTTTTTGTATAACTCTTCTTTCTGTTCTTTTGTACACCAAACGTAATAGAATAGAAATGCCAAATTTATTTGTCCAATGTTGTTTGTGAGCCATTGGGCGTATTGATGTTTTTTCGTAATATCAATGTTTTGTGAATCAATATATTCAATTATGCTTTCAATACTTCGTAGGTAATGTAGAATGTTGCGTTCAAATTTTCGGAGAACCTTATCTAAGGCATTAGATACATGCGTCTGTTGAGAATCATTATGTGTTTTCCGGCTGTTTTCGTCTCCATCAAATTCTAAGATATGGATGAAACGTGGTATATGATTATTAAAATTTATAGTAGTTTTAGTGTTGCGGTATCTCTTTATATCTGTGCGTGCAAGTTGTTCTAAAGTGTGCTCTTCCGCTAGAGAAATGTCCCTATTATATTCTTGGTATTCGTCTTCTTCCTGTATATATTTATCCCAATCGGGAATAGGTATAATTTCTTGTTGATCAATTATGTTATAGCTATATTTCAGAGATACATAAAGGAATGTTAGAGCCTGTTCTCCGTTGTATGTTTTAAGAGTAGGGACAGAAATATAAATTTTATCAAGTGCAGTAATAGAGTATGAAATTAAAGATATTAAATTTTGGCAGAATGTGGCTTCTTTGCTTGCTTTTAATTCTTTAGATTGTAAGTCCAAGGCGGAATAATAAATCAATGCAGCAACAATACTCCATAAAGGGACTAAGATGGCACTGATAATAGTGCCTGCCGATGTTGTAATATCTGTATTAATATTATCATTCTGAAGAGGGAAAATATAATATCTATATCTGTAAATGATGAAGATGATTGATAGAATCGATATTCCAAAGCCTATTGAAAATATTTTTCTAGCGCAACTTTTCATTGTTGGTTATGTGTTGTGCCAACCAATTCCCGGAAGTAGGCGGTTTTAAATAAGAAAGGCGTGGGAACTTTAACTTATTATCTCATTGAGGCTCTGGACTGCCAAACCGTAAATAATAAGCAAAGCCCACGCCTAATGATATAATATGCCCATAGGGAAGTATATACCAAAGACGTGAGCGTCTATTGCCAATTATCCTTACGGTTAGAATTGTCCAGATTCCAATGAGGGATAATATTGCTAAACGCCCTTTAATCAATATGTGATGTTCTTACGAACAATGCAAATTTAATTATTGCATTTGAGATTTGCAATTTTAAAATTTTTCATTTTGGTTCACGCTATGAACTATGTGTGATTATATTATAAATTATCAAAAAGTGACAGATAACAAAAATTGAGCCTCCCA
>CAZMOG010000065.1:0-11229 GCA_964567845.1 uncultured Odoribacter sp.
ATTGTAAATACAGCTGCTACATTCAACATGAAGCTTCGTATCCCGGGTTGGGCTCAGAACCAGGTTGTTCCAAGTGACTTGTACTACTTCGCTGATGGCAAGAAGACAGGTTACAAGGTATATGTAAACGGCCAGGAGGTTGAGGCAGAGCTTGATAATGGTTATGTAAACGTAAACCGTAAGTGGAAGAAGGGTGATAAGGTAACTGTAAGCCTTGAGATGACTCCACGTGTAATCCGTGCTAACAGCAAGGTTATCGAGGATAACGGTAAGGTAGCTATCAGTAATGGACCTATCGTTTACTGTGCAGAGTGGCCGGATAACAACTTCGCATTTAGAAACACAATCTTCAACCAGAAGCCTGAGTTCAATGTAGAGTATAAGGATGCTCACATTAAGGCCGGTGGTAACGAGTACGGAATGAACCTTATTACTACACCTATCCAGACTGTCGGATACGATGATAAGGGGCAGTTGAAAACCGAGACTCATACTTTGACATTGCAGCCTTACTACGCATGGGCACATCGCGGAAACGGTGAGATGACAGTATGGTTTGCTCAGGATTTGACAGCTACAGTTGCTGTTCCTCCTGTATCAAAGACAACCGGAGCTAAGATTGGTGGTACAATCCGTGCAGGAAGAAGCGCTTTGAACGACAGATTGAAACCAAAGAGCGATGAGGACAGAACTCCTCCATATTGCCACTGGTGGCCAAAACAGGGTGGTACAGAGTGGATGTCTTATACATTCAAAGAGCCTGTAACTGTATCTTCATGTACATTGTACTGGTTCGAGGATCAGCCTTGGGGTGGTTGCGGTTTGCCGGAGTCATGGAAGATTTATTACAAGAACGATGCCGGAGAGTGGGTTCCTGTTAATAACACTTCAGACTATAAGGTAACTGCACGTATCGGTGACCGCGTAGAGTTCGAGACTGTAACAACTACAGAGTTGAAGCTTGAGGTTAATCAGCCTGGAAGACTTTCTTGCGGAATTTACGAGTGGGAGGTAGATTAATATTTAATCCTACAGATACAAAAAAACTCTTGAGCCGAAGCTCAAGAGTTTTTTTATTGCTATTTATGTGGTATTAACCTTTAATCTGAATAGGAGTGTATTCGATAGGCGAGGTTTTCTCCTTGTGCCACTCAGCCTCTTCAGGTGTAAGGTATGGGGTAATCTCATCGTAGCATTTCTTGTGATATGCGTTAAGCCAATCAATCTCGTCGGCAGTAAGCATTTCGGGAATGATACAGCTCTTCTCAATGTAGCAAAGAGTAATAGGCTCCTGGCAATACCACTCACCAAACTCGTTTGCTCCCAAATCCAAACATACGTTCAAATTCTCGTGGCGAACTCCCCATTGTCCCTGACGGTAAATACCCGGCTCATCGCTCGTAATCATACCCGGCATCATTGGGTGCTCGGCAGGGTCGCCGAATAGACGAATATCCTGTGGTCCCTCGTGTACAGTCAAGAATTGACCAACTCCGTGTCCTGTTCCATGTCCGTAGTTGCGTTGATATTTCCACATGTGCATACGTGCCAAAATATCAAGGTTCTTTCCGTTTGTTCCCTTAGTAAAGACAATTCTTCCAAGCTCAATCATTCCCTTAAGGACCAAAGTAAAGTCCTCTTTCTGCAGTTGAGAAACTGGTCCAAGTGGAACTGTACGGGTAATATCGGTTGTTCCATGCAGATACTGACCTCCTGTATCCATTAGCAATAGCCCCTCGGGTTTAAGCATGCTGTAATTCTCTTCGGTTGCGAAGTAGTGAGGAAGTGCAGCGTTCTCGCCGTATGCACAGATGTAACGGAAACCATCGCCCATACTCTCGGGTTGAGCCTTTCTGAAATCGCCCAAAACCTTTTCAACATCCAACTCTGATAGTTTGCTTACATCTTGCTTTGACAACCAATAGTAGAATTTGGTTAAAGCTACACCATCTTTACGGCAAGCGTCTTTAAAGCCTTGAATCTCGGTCGGATTCTTGATACCTTTCCACAGGATTAGCGGCGATTTGCACTCAACGGTTTTGAAACGGCTGCTAACTTTCTCGTAAATTCCATAGTTAAGTGTACCGGCATCAATCATAAAGGTGTTGTTTGCATCAATTTCATCAAGAGCAAGTGTAACCTGGTGGTAACCCTTTACACTGATATTATCTTTTGCCAACAATTCAGCAACTTCGGCAGGAACCTTTCCCGGCTTTACAAAGATTGAGGCCTCGTCTATTCCAACTATTGCGTATGAAATGAAGACAGGTGTGAAGTTGATGTCGCCACCTCGTAGGTTGAATAGCCATGCAATCTCGTCAAGACTGCTTAGAAGTGCATAGTTTGCTCCCTTTTCCTGCATATAGCCACGTAGGCGTCCAAGTTTCTCTGCAGCAGAGCTTCCGGTATATTTTACATCGAGGCTCATAATTGGTGCCGATGGCATTTCAGGACGATCCAACCACAACTCACCAAGTAAATCAATTGTGTTTACAACCTTTACACCCTTTGGTTCAAGCAGTGACTTTAGTTTTCTGATGATTGATGTTGGCATACAGTAACCGTCGAATGCAAGTTTTTGTCCCTCTTGCATTGTCTCGGCAAGCCATTCAGGATAGTCAACTGCATCGGGTACACGAAGTTTGTGAAGTACATATTCGGTGTTTCCAAGCTCGCGCTCATACTGTACAAAGTAGCGGGTGTCGGTCCAGAAACCGGCATGATCCTGTGTTATAACAATTGTTCCGTACGAACCGGTAAAGCCTGATATCCACTGTCTTTGCTTCCAGGTTTCAGGAAGATACTCATCATCGTGCGGGTCTGTACCTGACACAATGTAGGCATCGATTCCCTCGCGTGTCATTATTTTGCGAAGGGCAGCCAATCTCTCTTCAATAGTCATAGTTATATCTTTATTATTTGTTATTGTCTATTTGTATCCGCAAGTTATAATTTTTTCTGCTAATAGGAATCTTTTTTGGGGTGATTTTTCATTTAATATTTATGTATTTGTTTTATTACTTGTCTATTAAAAAAAATAGAGTTTATTACATAAATCTTTGCATATATATCGCTATATTTGTAGCGTTGTGCTATTAAATGTTGAATCGTAAGATATTGGAATATGAGAAATAAAATTATCACTTTCTTTATCGGGATTATAATTTTCTCTTCATGTCATGAAGTGGAGAATCATGAACAGAATCCTACGTCGTCAAAAGATTTTAGTTATATCTATGACGAAACAACATATGTTGAATATGGTAATAAAGAGTACAATGTGAAGCCTGTTATGACAAGTGCCTATATTGTTTATCATAAAGATGTGGCTAGGATTGTTGATAGTATTATGGAGGTTAATGGCATTAAATATGAAAAGGACCCATTTGGAGTTGGTCATTATCAGGGTTTTGCAGATGCTCCACCAGTAGAGTTGCAGAATGTCCTGTGTGGGACTATTACAGGAGAAGATTTGAGTCCTATATTGAATATAGTTTCTAAACTTATATACTACTCTCCGAACTATATGATTGTGCAAAATGGTCGGCAGCTTGCTGATTATTCAAACTTTGTGCAATTTCAAATTGATAAGGAAAATTATGATATAAAATTGATTGAATCATTTTGTGAAGAACATAATGCTATTTTTATAGGGATGAGTTCTTATATGTATATGTCTGATTATGGAATGATTGTATGTACTATTGAGACAGGGATGACCGCTATGCAATTTGCATACTCTTTGTATAAAAGCGGATTGGTAGAGATAGCGTATTGTAGCTCTTTAGCTGTGGTTGAGCCTGAGTTATAGGTAGAGGATTAATGAGCAGAAATATAAACTATTATTATAGTAGTTCTTTGCCCTATGCTGAGATTGCCTTGCCGTAGGTTTTCTATTTGCAAATTGTTAAAAATTATAAAAACTAAAAAACACCACAAATGTTTGCATCAACACTTTTTTTGTTTTATATTTGTAGAAACTAAAATTTTAGAGCCATGAAAAAGTTATTTAATCTTATCGTTATGCTATTTATAGCATTTGGTGCGAGCGCACAGTTTAAATATTTATCAAGTGGTCAGCTAACTTTTGGAAATATAACTCCTCCGTACGGTTATGCAACAGCTTGGGAGGGGAAAGGGCATTATTATTAGTAATGTTCAATCACCTTTAACTAAGACCTTGCAGTTAAGGCCGGTTCAATATACGTTACTTAAATCTCATAGCGATAAAAGTACAAGTCAAGATATTGGATTTATTGCTTAGGAATTAGAGAAAATTATTCCCGAAGCAGTGTCAACTGATGATAGTGGAAATAAACTTATTAATTACAGAGCTGTAATACCTATTTTGACAGGTGCCATTCAGGAGTTGTCAGTTCAGATTAGTGAACTTGAATCTGTTATTGAGACTTTACAAATAGAGATTGATAATCTAAAAAATAGATAATATAAATTTAGGACGTTAATATGAGAAATTTAAAGCTGCTATGGAGCATTAATTATTGTGAGTTTAGCATAATATTGTCGTTTGTTTATGTTGCTCTTCTAAGTTGTTCTTCAAATAATGAAAAAGACTCATGTCATCATGATTTTATAAATACTGATACAGAATGGCCAACAAATACATTTATAAGTTATGTGAATAACATCCCGTCAGATGTTAATTATGAAGAGTGTTTTATTGTTACTTGTGATTGTGCATGTGATATAACTGGGGTGGAAGCTGAACGACTTTATGCTCCTACGCAGTCAAAATGGACCTTAGGTTATAGATATGTATATGTCATAAATAGCAAAATGGATTTACAAGAAATAACTGATGCAGAGATTGATTTCGATTTCAAGAGAAATACAATGATAGTATTTACATTATCGGATGGTTGCATAATACCTCGAGTTGATATTAATCTTAAGTATTGTTCATGTGGCACTCTTGATATACAAGCGAGTGTTTATGATGGGATGGCAACAGCGATTGATGATGAATTGTTTATATTGAGCATTCCTAAAAATGTTAATCCTAAATTTGCGAATATTGTAATTGATAAAATTAAAAATGATTATGAATAAAATAAGTCTTTTATTTTTGATATCAATGTGTATGTCGTTCTTGACATCTTGTAATGTTGATACGGATGAGATTAAATCGTATCAGGATATTGATTTGAGTGAAGAGTCGACCTCCTATTGGAGTCTGGGAAAATGTAGGGAGTTATTAATAAATCAAAATGAGTTGTATGTGGTATTTAAAACTACTAGTAATATTTCAAAATCAGTACAGTGGATTGTTGCACCGCGCTCTTTATCAAATGTGTCCGATAAAGTGGATTCTATTTTATATGTAGAGGCTTTTATTTCCGATGATGAACTTTCAAAAGTTTCTAATGTCTATTATAAGTCTAGGGTAGTAACTGAAATAGGAGTTGATTATATGCAAAATGTGGGAATATCTATGCGATGTTGTATAAAATTAAAATCTAGCACTTCAGTCTCATGGCTCCGAACTGTAGCATCTGAGTATTACTTAGAAGATGTGCAGAAGTATTCTACTCTACCAAGGTGGTATTCGTTTAAATGCACAAATAAAACTCCTTTTGACGCATTAGAAATATTAAATATTTTGTATGAAACGGGAAAAGTGGAAAAAGTCCAACCTTTTTTTATTCAGAAGGATAATGAGATTATAAGTCCATTAGATTAATAATTATCTGCAGATGATGTAATAGAAATTAACCCTCCATTTACAGTACAGGCGGGAGCTGCATTTGAGTTTTATACATATTGATGTTTTGGATGAGTCATTAATCCATAATAGTGCGGTACTTGCTTGTTGTATAAAGTAAAGTATGTCGTGCAATTTTTATGGGTTTATTAGTATTTTTAGTTTTCTTAAACTATCTTTGCTTTGTTGATTGTGTATAAAATTAATAACAAATCATAAAACCTAACACTATGAGAAAATTATGGATTGGTGCAATGGTGCTCGTTGGAATGGGTATGGTTGCATGTCAGTCGGAGGTTCAGCCTAAGACAGGTTCTAATTGGGGCGAGGTTCCAAATGGATCTGCAGAGCAGGTTGTTTCTGACAAGGTTCTTGACTGGACTTATGGAACAGGTGAGTCAGTTCGTCACATTCACGACAATCAGGCTAAGGATGGTACAAAGAGTTTGCTTATGTACTCGGCTACTCCTGCCGATGGTTCATGGGCTAACAAAGTTAACTTGAAGCCATGGTCTAAATATAAATTCACAGGTTGGATTAAGACCCAGGATTTGAAGGCAATGGGCGAGGGCGGTGCTACAATCACCTTGCAGGTTGGTATGTCCAACTACTTGACAACAACCCCAATTAAGGGAACAAATGATTGGACTGCAGTAACTCTTGAGTTTGAGACAGGTGCTGATGACTGCGCAGGTATTACATGTACATATCCTCGCCGCGGAACAGGTTATGCATGGTTCGATGCAATGACCTTTGATTTGATTAGCTCCGAGGAGATTAATACAGCATTGAAGATTGATCCGAATGTCCAGGGAACAAATATGTCAGAGTACATCTACGGACAGTTTATCGAGCACATGGGACAGTGTATCTATGGCGGTATCTGGTCGGAGATGTTGATGGATAGAAAGTTCTGGTATGCTCCGGGCGAGAGAAACTCTCCATGGAGTGTGGCTCCGACACAGGTGGTTCGTCCACAGGGCCCACAAGGACCGGCTCAGGATGTAAGTTTGCAGGCTGCATTGTATGCAAATTCAGGTCGTGGACAGCGTGGTATGCGCGGAGGTGCAGATTTATTCACAATGGATAAGGCAAATGCCTATACAGGTGAGCACAGTGTACTTTTGAAGGCAGGTAAGGGTGCAAAACTTCAGCAATCAGGTTTGGGTGTGCGTCCGGGCGTAGGAATGACAGGATATGCAATCTTGAAATCAGACAAACCTGCAACAGTTAAGGTTACAATGACAAGCGATGGAAAGACCCAGGAGCAGACTATCAAGGTTGGCACAAAGTGGGGTAAATATCCATTCGAGTTCACAGCTTTCGATGCTAAGAATACCAATGCAACATTTGCAATCGAGTCTGATGGAGCTGCAAAGGTATGGGTAGGAACAGCATCAATCATGCCTAACGATAACGTTGAGGGATTCCGTGCCGATGTGTTGGCATTGTTGAAGGGATTGAAATCGCCTGTATATCGTTGGCCGGGAGGTAACTTTGTAAGTGGTTACGATTGGCACGATGGTATTGGTCCTCGTGATCAGCGTCCTCCAAGAAAGAATCCTGCATGGACCGGTGTTGAGAGTAACGATGTTGGTATGCACGAGTTTATCCGTTTGTGTGAGCTTCTTGAAACCGAGCCATACATTGCTGTAAATGCAGGATTGGGTGGAACAAAGATGGCTACCGACGAGGTTGAGTATGCTAATGGCGATGCTACAACTCCAATGGGAAAATTGCGTATTCAGAATGGAGGAAGTGTTGAGCCATGGAATGTTAAGTGGTGGTCAGTGGGTAACGAGATGTTCGGAGACTGGCAGCTTGGATTTATGGCAACCGACGCTTTTGCTAACAAGCATAAAGAGTTTGCCGAGGCAATGTGGAGAGTTGATCCATCAATCAAATTGATTGGTGTGGGCGAGGTTGGCCGTTGGGATGAGTACATCATGAAGCACTGTGCTGACCACATGAACCTTGTAAGTGAGCACTTCTACAGCCAGGATTGGCATGGAGGTGGCCTTATGACCCACACATCGCAGATTGCGCGTCACATTAAGAGAGTAACCGATGCTCACAGAAAGTATCGTCAGGAGATTCCTGAGCTTGAGGGTAAGGATATTCAGATATGTATGGATGAGTGGAACTACTGGTATGGACCACATATCTTCGGTGAGTTGGGTACACGTTACTACTTGCGTGATGCTCTTGGAATTGCTGCAGGTTTGAATGAGTATTTGCGTCAGAGCGATATTGTGTTCATGGCGAACTATGCTCAGACTGTTAACGTTATTGGATGTATCAAGGCTACTACAACCGATGCAGGTTACGCTTCAACAGGTCAGGTGTTGAAACTATATCGCGAGGTATTTGGAACTCTTCCTGTACAGCTTGAGGGTGAGCTTCGTCCATTCGATGTGGCTGCTGCAATCAATACCGAGAACAACACTCTTACAATCTCGGTTGTTAACCCAACATGGGAGAGTGTAAGCTTCCCGATCGATGCAGTTAAGAAGTTTACTCTTGGCGATAAGGAGTACTCTTTGGCAGGAAATGGTGAGATTTACACTGTAGGTGGTGACGATGATATGGCCTTCAATACTCCGGGTATGGAGCCAAACATTACCGTTACAAACCAGAAGCTATCTTCTGTAAGTAACGTTACTGTTCAGCCATACACCGCCAACATCATTGTAATCCCTTTTAAATAAGGCTTCATAGCACTAAGGACACAATAGTAAAAAAAACAGTTTTGTTTTGGAGGCTCCGAATTGGGGCCTCTTTTTTTGGTAAGAGGAGAATATCGTTTAACGCTGTTTGATGGTTTAAGGGTAGAATTGATTAATTTTGTGGCAAATTATTGGATTATGGAGAATTTGGAGATAGGTGTAAAGACTGAGAGTTGCATTAGATGTGGAAAGTGCGTGAGGGTTTGTCCCTCGGGAATATTTGCTGCCGGCGATGATGGAATTGTTGCCGACAAGGTGCAGCGTTGTATTGGTTGCGGACACTGTATGTCTGTCTGTCCAACCGACTCTGTGGTGCATTCTCTCTTCCCTAAAGGAACCGTACACACTGTAAACTATGCTGCAATGCCTAAGCCGGAGCAGGTTATGCTTCTTTGCAAAATGCGTCGTTCGTTAAGAGTCTTTACAAAGGCTCCAATACCTGAAACCTCGCTCACCGATATTATCGAGGCAGCACACCGTGCACCGACAGGCTCGAATGTGCAGAATGTCGAGTTTACCCTTGTGACCAATCCGGACAAGCTTAAGCAGATTACCGATTTGACAATTCAGATTTTTGGCGAGGCCATAAAGAAATTGGAGAATCCTTTATTGAAACCGATTCTAAAGCGAATAATGCCGCAAATGTACAGATACGTACCTGTATTAAAGGGGCTTATACGCGACCATGCGAAGGGCAATGATCGAATATTACGAGGTGCAACGGCAGTTCTTTTGATACATGGACCCAGGAAGAGTGGTTTGGCTTGCAATGATTGTAATTTGGCTTATCAGAATGGTTCATTGATGGCTGAAGCTTTGGGTGTAGGGCAGTTTTATACAGGTTTTGTCTATATGGCCATGAATGCCGATAAGAAGCACCGTATTGAGAAGTTGTTGGAGATAGAGGGTAAGGTTTATGCGGGAATGGCGCTGGGTATGCCGGCATTGCGTTACCCTCGATACATTGACAGAAAGCCGGTGAAGGTGAGGAGAGTGTAATTAGTTAGGAGTGATCAGTTAGGAGTTGACAAGTGAATTTTAGGTTTATATGAGAGTTTTGGTTGAGGGGGCGGAGCCCAGGTTTTCGGAGTTTAGATTTAAGGAGCGTGTAAGCTGGAGTATGGAGCATGGCCAGAATTGGGCGGTAATCGGACCGAATGGTGCCGGTAAGAGCCTTTTTGCCGATTTGTTACAGGGCAAGGTGGCACTTCGTGCAGGTAGTGTAAAGTTTTTCGATAAGAATAATGTAGAGCAGTTTGGTGTTGTACGCTCACTGACATTCCGAGATATTCATACCCTTACCGATAGTAAAAATATGTACTACCAGCAGCGCTGGAACTCGCAAGATGCCGAGGAGGTTCCGATTGCAGCGGAGTTGCTGTCGCATTTCTCAGCTGAAAAGATTGAGGAGTATACCAAACTCTTTGGAATATATAATTTGTTAGAGCGCAGAATTATCTCGTTGTCGAGTGGTGAGTTGCGTAAGTTTTTGATTACCCGGGTCTTGATGAGTGAGCCAAAGGTATTGATTCTGGATAATCCATTTATCGGTTTGGATGTTGAATCACGCAAATCTTTGGACAGAATGTTATCGCATTTGTATGAGCAGAAGGGGTTGCAGGTGATTTTAGTTTTGTCGCAAACAAAGGATTTGCCGGAATGGATTACCCATGTGTTGCCGGTAAAGGATATGACTTTGTTGCAACCTTGTACCAGATCAGAGTTTTGTGATGAGGGTAATTCAATTGTTTCACAGCTCTTTCCGGAGAGGGAGGAAGATGTGGCCTCGCCCGAATATGAAACGGTTGAACTGCCTTATACCGAGGTGGTTGACATGCACGATGTGAAGGTGAAATATGCAGGTCAGGTAATTCTTCAGGGGATAGATTGGAGTGTGAAGAAGGGCGAGAAGTGGGCTTTGCTGGGAGGAAATGGAAGTGGAAAATCAACACTTTTGAGTTTGGTTTGTGGCGATAATCCTCAAGCTTATGCCAACAATATGAGCCTTTTCGGACGCAGACGCGGAACAGGCGAGAGTATTTGGGATATTAAGCGTAGAATTGGCTATTTGTCGCCCGATATACATACCTATTACATGGAGGATATTCCATGTCTGAAGGTTGTGGCGAGTGGATTCTTTGATTCTGTTGGATTGTTTCGCAAGTGTACCGAGGAGCAGATTCAGGAGGCGCGTGAGTGGATGCGATGCTTTGGTGCTGAGTATCTTATGGATCGCTCTTTTGTAAAGATTTCGTATGGTGAGCAACGTTTGGTGCTTTTGGTTCGAGCCTTTGTTAAGAATCCGGAGCTTCTTATTCTGGATGAGCCATTGCATGGTTTGGACACAGGCAAGAAGCGTTTGGCGAAGGCAATAATAGAGCGGTTCTGCTCGAATACTGAGAAGACCTTGATATATGTGTCGCACTACGAGGAGGAGATTCCTGAATGCGTTACAAAACGTAAAGTGCTATTTCCCAGCTGCTTCGAATAATTTTTGGAACATTTCAGTCGATGCTGCGGTGCTCTCGCCGGGAATAAACCATAGGAAGTCAATTTGGTTGGCGCTGTTCAATGATACAAGAAGTGTTAAGTCTCCACTGTCGAAGTTTGCTTTGTAGCGGGCAACTTTATTTCCATTCTTTGTTTCGAAGTTGATAAAATTGTAACTTTTTAGTTTTCCAAGTTGCAGGCGAAGTACCCCTATCATAAGTTGCATTCTGTCTTGCGGAAGCAACTTTACAAGTTCGGGAGTGAACAGAGCGCAGATAGCTTTAATATCTT
>CAZMOG010000066.1:0-10770 GCA_964567845.1 uncultured Odoribacter sp.
AGAGCGATTACGCAATGCGCTACCCGATATTGAAGAATTGAAAAAATTACTATAATCCAATTGCAGACAAAAGAAAATTATCATCATTCTCTTTTGTCTGCATTTCTTTTATTACATTTGCACCATCAGAGTTATCACATTGAAGCATAACAATGAAGAACTCAGAAATACGAACGGTTGCTATCTCGTTACCCAATTTTCAAGCAATCCGAATAACCGTCTAATTACAAGATAATTGCAATTTCTGCGATTTTTTCTTTTAAAATAACTTGCCGTTTTTGTAAGGTGCGCTGTAGGAGCTCTTTAAAGAGCTGTTGCGAAGGTGAATTTCTGTCAAGACCTTTTTGGTATATAACGGAAATTCGGCATTCATTACCCATTGATAGTATGATGGCTCTTTGGTCAGAATCTCGGTAACGGTTTTGCCTTTGTGCTTTCCGAAATTAAAACACTCCTCGCCCTTATCGTTCATGACAATATAACCTGCATAATCCACGCTCTTGCTCTGGTTGGTGAATTGGTGCAGGAAGTTCATGTCATTCTGCAGGGTATCGCTATATCGCTCAAGCTGAGCCTTTAGAACCTGATATGTGGCATTGGTGTCGGCACTTGCCGAATGGGCATCTTCAAGATTCTTGTTGCAGTAGAATTTGTATGCAGCCGTTAGGGTGCGTTGCTCCATCTTCATAAAGATGGTTTGAACATCGATTGTCAGTTTTCTCTTCAAATCAATGTCAACCTCGGCGCGGGCAAACTCTTCGGCAAGCATAGGGATGTCAAAGCGATTTGAGTTGTAACCACCTAAATCGCAACCCTCTATGAATTTTGCAATGTCGGCTGCAATCTGTTTGAAGGTGGGGCAATCCTCTACATCTTCATCATAGATACCGTGAACTTTTGAGGCCTCGTCCGGAATGTGCATTTCCGGATTTACCCTGATTGTACGTTGCTCCTCGGTACCGTTGGGTGCAACCTTTAGCAACGAGATCTCAACTATTCTGTCATTGACAATGTTGAGACCTGTTGTTTCGAGGTCGAAAAATACAATGCCGTTTTTTAAATTTAACTCCATTTGTGTGGAAATTAGATCATCATTGGCATTAGTAGCATAAGAAGGTCTCCGCTCTGTGATTCTGCCTCGTATGGTAAGAATAGACCGGGACGTGTCGGGTCTGATAGTTCGAGCAGAGTATTCTCGGTTCCTATGTTGTTCAATAGCTCAAGAACGTATGGAGCCTTGAATCCAATTGAGATTGGGTCGCCCTCGTACTGACATGAGGTGCTTTCAAATCCAGACATGTTGTAGTCGTTGTCCTGTGCCGATATCTCGATTGTGTTGTTTGCAATCTGAAGTTTGATTAATTTGCTTGCAGCGTTTGCTACGACTGATACACGCTTGATGGTGTTGTACAAATCTTTGGTGTTGATTACCATTTTGCGTGGGTTGTTTGTAGGGATTACTGCGTTGTAGTTAGGGAAGCGTCCCTCTATAAGTGTGCAGGCAATCTTGTAGTTTCCAAATGTGAAGATAGCCTGTTTGTTGTTGTATGAAATGTTCAATTCCGTGTCATCTTTTGGAAGAATGTTCTTCAAAAGTTGAGCGGGTTTCTTTGGAAGCATAAGGGTGGCAGGAGCGTCGCTCTTTGCATCGAAACGTTTGTATCTAACCAATTTATGAGCGTCCGATGCTACAAATGTGAAGCAGTCGTTGTTCATTTCGATGAGGATGCAGTTCATTTGTGGACGAAGTTCATCGTTTCCCGTTGCAAATTCAGATTTGTTGATACCGTCGAGCATTATAGAGCATGATGTGGTAATAATAGTCTCTGCCTCTCCGTATATGTTGGGAATAGGGTACTCTTCTGCTGAGGCTCCGGGAACATCGAATTTTCCCTTCTCCGATGTGATCTTCATAGAGGTACCGTCGGCATTGGTTTCAAGTTGAAGTGGAAGCTCCGGGAACTCTTTCAGGATGTCGGTAAGTTTGGTTGACATAGCTATTTTGCCCTCGCCCTCTATACTCTCAATATTAAGTTTTGTCTCGATTGTTGTTTCACGATCCGATGCTGTAGCATAAAGTTCGCCGTTTCTTGATTCGATTAGAATATTTTCAAGAATTGGAAGCACCGGTTTTGCTGAAATAGCCTTGCTTACAGCTGTCAGGCTTGAAAGCATGCTTGTACTTGATATAATGAATTTCATAGCTCTGTTGTTTTTTATCTATTTCGACAAAGATAGTAAGAATAATTATATGTTCAATGCTTTTGACCTTATAAATAAAATTTGGTTAATTTTTATTGGATTTTTCTTGATTTAACGACAATTTAAATCTACTTTTGTAGATTCTTTGTAACTTACAGAGAGTGTTTTGATTTTGAATATTAACATTAAAATTTTAAAACATAAAGTTATGAAACCTACACACATTGAACACATTGGAATTGCTGTTGCCAGCTTAGAGGAGGCAATCCCTTTTTATGAGAAAGTATTGGGTCTTGAGTGCTACTCTATCGAGGAGGTAGCTGACCAGAAAGTAAAAACTGCTTTCTTTAAGATTGGACAGACAAAGATTGAGCTTTTGGAGCCAACAAGCCCTGAGAGTACAATTGCTAAGTTCATTGAGAAGAATGGTGGCGGAATGCACCACATTGCATTCGCAGTTGAGGATGTTGCTACAGCTTTAAACGAGGCAGCAGAGGCTGGATGTCAGTTGATAGACAAGGCTCCTAGAAATGGTGCTGAGGGATTGAAGATTGGATTCTTGCATCCAAAGTCAACAAATCGTGTATTGACAGAGATTTGTGGAGAGAAGTAAAACTTAAATAAAATATTTTAATTGTAGTATGGCTACTAATCAAGAGAAGATTAAACAGCTAATAGAGCTTCGTAAAACCGCTCAGTTGGGTGGTGGCGAGAAGGCTATTGCAAAACAACACGAGAAGGGTAAATATACTGCTCGCGAGCGTATCAATATGTTGTTGGACGAGGGTTCATTCGAGGAAATGGACGCTTTCGTAAAGCACAGATGTGTTAACTTCGGAATGGAGAAGAAGCAGTTCTTGGGCGATGGCGTTGTTACCGGTTGCGGAACAATTGATGGCCGTTTGGTTTACATCTTTGCTCAGGACTTCACAGTAAACGCAGGTTCTTTGTCAGAGACCATGTCATTGAAGATCTGTAAGATTATGGATATGGCTATGAAGATGGGTGCTCCTGTTATCGGTTTGAATGATTCAGGTGGTGCTCGTATTCAGGAGGGAATCAACGCTTTGGCAGGTTATGCTGAGATTTTCCAGCGTAACATTATGGCAAGTGGTGTTATTCCTCAGATTTCAGGAATTTTCGGACCCTGCGCAGGTGGTGCAGTTTACTCTCCTGCTTTGACCGACTTTACCCTTATGATGGAGGGAACATCTTACATGTTCTTGACAGGTCCTGCAGTTGTTAAGACAGTAACAGGTGAGGATGTTAGCCAGGAGGATCTTGGTGGAGCAAGCGTTCACGCTTCTAAATCAGGTGTTACTCACTTGACAGCTAAGACCGAGGAGGAGGGATTGAATATGATCCGTACTCTTTTGAGTTATATTCCATCTAATAATATGGAGGAGAGCCCGGTTGTTCCTTGCAACGATCCTGTTGACAGAATGGAGGAGATGTTGAACGAGATCATTCCTGAGAATCCAAATAAGGCTTACGATATGTATCAGGTAATTGGTGCTATTGTTGATAACGGAGAGTTCTTCGAGATACAGAAGGATTATGCAACAAATATCATTGTCGGTTTCGCTCGTTTCAACGGTAAGTCTGTAGGTGTTGTTGCTAACCAGCCTACAAGATATGCAGGCGTTTTGGATTGCAACGCATCACGTAAGGGTGCCCGTTTCGTACGTTTCTGTGATGCCTTCAATATTCCTATCGTAACTTTGGTTGACGTTCCGGGATTCTTGCCTGGTACAGGTCAGGAGTACAATGCAGTTATCCTTCACGGAGCTAAGTTGTTGTATGCATACGGCGAGGCTACTGTTCCAAAGGTAACAATTACATTGCGTAAGTCATACGGTGGATCACATATCGTTATGAGCTGTAAGCAACTTCGCGGAGATTTGTGCTATGCATGGCCAACTTCAGAGATTGCTGTAATGGGTGCTGCAGGAGCTGCTGCCGTTCTTTATGCTAAGGAGGCTAAGGAGGCTGAGGATCCAAAGGCATTTATTGCTGAGAAGGTTGATGAGTACACCAACTTGTTTGCTAACCCATACAATGCAGCAAAATATGGCTATATCGATGATGTAATCGAGCCGTGTAGCACCCGTTTGCGTATCTGCAGAGGCTTGGAGGTTCTTAAGACTAAGAAACTTTCAAATCCTGCTAAGAAACATGGTAATATTCCTCTATAAATGTATTTGTTATGACAGCGATACAAGTAGATTGGAGTTATGCACTTGCTGTGACTGGCGTAAGTATTTTGTTGGTGTTTTTGTTGCTGGTAATCCTTATTGTCATTATTAAGATAGAGGGAGTTATTATGTCCAAGTTGGAGAAGCGTCCTGCTAAGCCTGCACCTGTAGTTGCTGCAGAGCCTAAAGAGGGAGCTTCAGACGAGGCTGTAATGGCAGCAATCGCAATGGCTTTGCAGTTGCATTACAATTCGCATGACGAGGTTCCCGGAATGATTCAAATTCAGCCGGGTGAAACCACACACACACCATGGTGTGCAAGGAATAAGGGTATGAACAGATTAAATCAAGAGTAATGAGTAAGTTTAAATTTACTATAGAGGGAAAAACCTATGAGGTTTCGGTTACAGACAAGGATACAAACTTGGCTGCCGTAGAGGTTAATGGAACCTCATACACTGTTAAATATGAGCCACAGACTCCTGTTGCATCGGCTCCGGTTCGTAAGGCTGCGCCTGCAGCTGCACCGGCAGCTGCTACCGCTGCGGCTCCTGCATCTGCTCCTGCTGCAGCCGGAGCGGGCGCTGTAGTAGCTCCACTTCCTGGAACAATTACAACTGTTCCAGTGACAGTAGGTGCTTCAGTTAAGAGAGGTGATGTATTGGTTGTAATGGAGGCTATGAAGATGGAGAACGACATCCGTTCTGATCGTGACGGCGTAATTAAGACTGTATATGTAACTCCCGGTAAGACTGTAATGCAGGGAGATCCTCTTGTTGAGATTGGTTAATGGTAGTATGAATAGAAGTGTAATGAAAAAGTTTACTAAATATCTGTTGTCATCACTATCATTGGCTGTTTTGATGGCAATCAGTGCACCTTTTTCTGCTAATGCCCAAAAAGATATTTTGGGTAAGGCTACGGCTGCCGTCGAGCAGGTTGTGACCGGTGAAGAGGCCGGCGCTACCATTGGCGAGAGCTTGGAGCGTTTCTTGCAGAGTACAGGTGTTGCTTGTATGGACGACGCTTTGTGCCTGGTAATGATCCTTGTTGCATGCGTTCTGTTCTATTTGGCAATAGTTAAGAAATTTGAGCCTCTTTTGTTGCTTCCAATTGCATTCGGAATGTTGTTGACCAACCTTCCGGGAGCAGGAATGTACCATCCTGAATTCTTTGCAGGTGGTCACGTTCATTGGGAGAACTTTACCGGTTCAGATGCAGGTTTGCTTGACTATTTGTATCTTGGAGTTAAGTTGGGTATTTATCCCTGTTTGATTTTCGTAGGAGTTGGTGCCATGACCGATTTCGGTCCGCTTTTGGCTAACCCTAAGAGTTTGTTGTTGGGAGCTGCCGCTCAGATCGGAATCTTTGCAACCTTCTTGGGTGCTTTGGCTTTGGGCTTCAACTATGATGAGGCTTCATCAATCGGAATTATCGGAGGAGCTGACGGACCTACATCTATCTATTTGACAAGTAAGTTGGCTCCACACTTGTTGGGCCCTATTGCGGTTGCTGCTTATTCATATATGGCTCTTGTGCCTGTAATTCAGCCACCGATTATGCGTTTGTTGACAACTCAGAAAGAGCGTGCAATCAGAATGACTCAGTTAAGAACTGTCTCTAAGACAGAAAAGATTGTATTCCCTGTTTTGGTAACTGTGGTTGTTTCATTGATGTTGCCATCGGCAGCACCTCTTATTGGTTGCTTGATGCTTGGAAACTTGCTTCGTGAGTGTGGTGTTACAGAGCGTTTGAGCAAGACTGTTCAGAATGAGTTGATGAACATTGTAACAATCTTCTTGGGAATCTCTGTAGGTGCAACAACAACTGCGGGAGCATTCTTGAACTGGGAGACATTGAAGATTTTGGCAATGGGAATTGTTGCATTTAGCGTAGCTTCAGGTGGAGGAGTTCTTTGTGCTAAGCTTATCAATGTATTCAGTAAGGAGAAGATCAATCCGCTTATCGGTTCTGCAGGAGTTTCTGCTGTGCCTATGGCGGCTCGTGTATCTCAAGTTGTTGGTCAGGAGACCGATCCTGCAAACTTCTTGTTGATGCATGCTATGGGACCAAACGTCGCAGGAGTAATTGGATCTGCAGTTGCTGCAGGTATCTTGCTTGCCGTATTTGGATAATAGTAATTTCCAATAACCTATATAAAGAGGCAACCCATCTTCGGGATTGCCTCTTTTTTAATATATTGAAATTAGAGTATATTTTGCTTTTTTTATAAAATACATGTAATTTAGCATGACAAATACTAATGTTAAAATTTATGAAGAGGGAATATTTCTTTACGCTATTAATTCTGATGCAATTACTCCTATCATATAATGGAGTTGCTCAAAAGCGTTCAAAAACCAATAAGAGATGGGTGCCGATTGTAGAGAGTCGTGCTCTTCTATTATCGGATTCCCTTCCTTTTGAAATAGCTGTATCAAACCTTTTTGATGAATATTGTAAATCTACAATGCAGGAGAAACTCTATATTCACACCGATAAAGAGAACTGCCTTATTGGTGATACAGTATGGTTTACAGCATATCTTAGCAGTGCAGTAACTAATCTTCCTGCGGATTACAGTCGTTTTATGTATGTTGATTTGGTTGATCGAAGTGATTCAGTCTTCTTTAGGGAAAAGTACGCTCGCCCCGATAGTGTTTTTCACTTTAACGGCTATATTCCAATAAGCGAGCATCTGCGTCAAGGAGAGTTCTTTATTCGCGCCTACACATACTGGCAACAAAATCAAAGCGAAGAGTTTATATACAAGAAGCGAATCAGAGTAGTTAATCCCTTTGATCACAAAATAAAATGTGATATACGAGTAGAGCATATAGGTGATGATGGTAAGAGGGTGTTAATAATAGCGTTTGTCAATCATCTTAATGAACGTTATGAAAATGCACGTTTTCATTATTATATCCCTTCTCCCAACGGAGATAATGTACCGCAATATCATAACACAGGATACAACGGACGAGCACGAATAATAGTAGATGATTCGCTGGCAGATAAGATTTGGTTGAAATTTTCTTTGGATAACAACTGGGATTTTGAGGGATATGAGGATATTTCCGATGTAAAACGTGATTTTGATGTTCAATTTTTCCCAGAGGGAGGTTCACTAATAAGTGGAAAGGTTCAACGAATAGGATTTAAGAGTATAGGTAGAGACGGAGGTGCAGTCCCTATTAAAGGAGAAGTATACAACTCTGCGGGAAAACGTGTACTAAGTATTGCTAGTAATGAATTGGGCATGGGTAGTTTTACTCTCAATGCAGATAGTACGATTGATTATATTGCGCGTTTGGAGGATAGGAGTGGAAACATAAAAACGTTTCCGATTTCCAAAGCAATGAATGGGATTGCGCTTCAGGTGTCTGGTGATAGAAATAACATAGTATATAATATTAATTATAGTGATGATTATAATGACAAATTAAATGATTGTTACGTACTTATGCATTCTCGTGGGTTACTTTTTTATGCACTTCCTGCGAAACTCTATAATAACATCAAATTGAATATGAAGCCGGTTCCAGAAGGGATTATTCATGTAATTCTCTGTGATACGTTGGGTAATTCATATAGTGAAAGATTATGGTATCATCATACCAATCGCAATGTAAAACTAGATGTTGGTTATGATGATTCATTTTCCAATGAAAATACGCGAATAGAGTTTCCTATAGGGATTCGCTACCTTAATAAGGAGGCTGATACGGCAACAATCTCTTTGAGTGTAGTTAATACAGGTCAGGGGAATATAGATTTAAATAGTGGCGGTATAGAGGCGTATCATCTATTAACTAGCGATCTGAGTGGTTATATTGAGAATCCTGGGTATTATTTTGATCAATCAAATTCAAAGCGTTTCGAAGATATGGATGCTTTACTTTTAACTCAGGGATGGCGCAGATTCGATACAGAAAAATTATTGAACAACGATATAACTGTGTCTAATGAATATTATATGGAGCGAGGCCCCTTTGTTAGTGGTAGAGTTAAACGTTTATTGAGTAAAAAGAATATACAAGCAACGGTGGTATTAACTGGAGGGAACGCTCAAGCAGAAAAGAAGGAGACGGATGAGCACGGTTATTTTATATTTGATGATTTATGGTTTGAGAAAGGAACATATTTTGTAGTTCAAGCATATGATGATAATGTAGATTGGAATCTTGAGCTTCTTTTGGATGTCGTAAAGTTTAAGAAATATACACTAAATGGAACCTCATTTGCCTTAATGAAGGGAGATAAGGAATTTTATAGGCGTTACTCAAAGGATTACGTTTTTGCTGATAATGGCGAACGTATAAGTACCCTTGGAACAGTTAGTGTCAATAGCTATTTGAGATTGACACAGGAGCAAGTTGCAACAAAGTTACAGGATGACTTTTTAAGGGATGGATTTATGAATGGAAATATTCGTATAGACCAAATCGGTTCGGCAAAGTCGTCTGCTTATAGTTCAGGATATAGAGGGCTTGACCCGAACCCAATAATGGGTTCGATTGATTTTAAGACAGGATATGGTGATGTTGCTTTAGCTTTTAATCCAACTTTATTAAAAGGGTTGAATCCTCAACTTCGTAAAATGTTAATAGAAAGTCCAATCGGAGTGCGTATGAATGTAGAATTATGGAAGAGTGAACGAGATAATTTAATTGAAAATAATTCTAAGCACTCGTTTGTAATTCATAATGAAGATGCATATAGAGTCATAGGTTATGATGTAAATATATATAATAATCTGGAATCTATGGATGCAAATTCACAGGTAACAATTGGGGCAAATAGTAATATTAATGTAAAAGCCATTGTTGATAATTTAGTGGTTCCATACAAGGAGTATTCATATGACAAACAGATTATTATGCCTTTTGCTCCGCAAAAACCACAATTTTTTTATAAACCTAAATATGAAATGCTAACGGAACAACAAAGGGAAGAGGTTGACGAGGTAATTACTCGTTATTGGTGTCATGGTATAAAATTAAAACCAGAAGACCGCTTTGTATTTAAATTCCCGACTGCTGCAAGAGGCGAAAATTATAATTACATGCTAATCATAGAGGGTCTAACTAACAATGGCGAGCCTATCCACATAACAAAGAAACTAATCTTTTAAACTATAAAATCATGAAAACACTAAAAACATTAGGCATTATGATATTCACATTTGTTTGTGTATCATGCCAGGAGGAGGTAATCGAGCAAACGCTTACAGTAAATAATCTCAATGCAAAAAGTTATGATTGGGGATGTATATTTGAAAATGCAGACTCCATCTCATATGGAGTATATGCTGTTGCAGATAATCCCAATATATCGGATAGCATAATCGAAAAAAATGAGAAGATTACACGGGATATAGTTAGTGGAGATGAATATTGGGTGGGAGATAAATGCTATTTAATAGAAGGCCCCTACGCTGCAAGCCATATGGTGACTCACCCCTCAATTAATAGTCCAATTCCTGGAAATGGTTTTTTTTGGTATAATAGTAAATGTGTATTATAATTATTCAAAAGTCTATGAAGTTATAAATGGAACTCAATATGCAGTGTATTATACATGTGTTAAAACAATAGATAGAGTAGCGGTGCAACTATATAATGCTTCTGAATATTATCTTTTATGGCAGGATGGTGGAACAAGAGCATATTGCCCCTCAAGTAGTTATGACCCAGTATTGTATCCTCAAGAACGGATTTATTTGGATATTAGAGGAAGAGTTGTTGGAGAACGAGGTTTTATGAGTCCATATGAAGATACAGATATTGAAGTAAATTGGACCACATCATTTAGAATTCAATCATAATAGATTTTACTATTAGAAGTATTGAGGTACTGATGGTTAAACTTTGAGACAGAGTAGGCTAAAAACATTTTGTCCTGCTCTGTTTTTTTGTAACGACGTGAATATGTATTGCGTATAGAGTTAGGAGATACGTTGTTTAAACATAGTCTAACCTCTTATGAATATAACTCAATATGCATTGAAGTATCCGAAGGTAATCGGATTCTTTCTTTTGCTCACGATTGTGGGTGGAGCGGTGGCATTTAATACTTTAGGTAAAAAAGAGGATGCTACATTTGTAATTAAAACGGCAGTTATAAGTGTCGATTATCCCGGAGCAAGTCCCGGTGAGGTTGAGCAATTGATAACCGAACAGATAGAGGTTGAGGTAAGAAAGTTGAAAAATATCTA
Organism: uncultured Odoribacter sp.; assembly: GCA_964567845.1. Taxonomy (GTDB): domain Bacteria; phylum Bacteroidota; class Bacteroidia; order Bacteroidales; family Marinifilaceae; genus RGIG9079. The sequence continues at coordinate 10,615 of CAZMOG010000066.1, forward strand.
TAAGATTCGTTCTGAATCGGGCTTCGGTTATGCTAAGATAAAGGTAGAATTGGAACCCGGGACCCCTGCGGCAATGATGCCCCGGTTATGGGATGAGTTGAGGCGGAAGTGTTTAAATGTTCAGAGTTCGTTGCCGTCGGGGGCCTCGCCTATAAG
>CAZMOG010000067.1:0-10730 GCA_964567845.1 uncultured Odoribacter sp.
AATCATTGTGAGTATTATCATGATAGTAAGAATAAACAAAGGGCAGAGTTGGCTTTAACAATTCTTGAACAGATTAAATCAGGATGTGTAAAAATTCCATCATTCACGATTGAACACATACTTCCAGATTCTCAAAATCGAGAGCATGCAGTTATTGGAAATCTCATGTTACTAGAAGAGAATCTAAACAGATTATGTGATGATAAACCATTTAACGAAAAAATAAATATCTATAGTAGCTCGAGTTTTATAACAGCCCGAAATATCTCAAATAGGTATAGAGGTGATGCTGAGAATTTTAAAGTGAAAACAAGAACTAAAATAATGGCAGAAGAATTATATAATGAAGTTGATCGTATAGTAAATGCTGTATGATATCTAATTTAACAATAAACTGAATTATGAATGTGAAGATTATAGTATTGTAACCCATCAGTGAGCCATGTGTTTCAATAAGATCGTAAATATTCGACCTTTGTCACCATAAAAATTCAACAATTATGATGACAAAAGGAAGAAGGTGCAGAGATTCTATATTCATGTATGAGACAGAGGAGTTAATACGTAATTCGGTGAATTATCGGATAGGTAATCCGACGAAATTTGATGAAAAGTGTTCAGAAAACGAAGCAGTATAATGGATTGAGTTTTTTTTTGAGCCCTCGCCCGAAATTGAAAGTATAATAGAGTAGCGCCCTGAGTATTTATATTCACAACTATCCGTTTTTTGAGAAAGGGCAGGAAGCATATAGAGGAGCGCACCGAGTTATTTGAAGTTGTGTAACTGAATTGCCGGTACGCTTTTTTAGGTATAATTGACAAAAACGGTTGGTAAAAACGCTGTAAATTTCTCAATTATAGACAAATACGATAACTTTGATGAAATTAGTTTGTAACCTCTCGGTTAGCCACGTGTTTCAATAATCTTTTAAATATTCGACCTTTATCATCATTAAAATTCTATAATTATGATGACGAAAGAAGAAGTTGCAGAGATAATGCATTATTGTAAGACCCATGGAATGTCTTATAAGTCCAGATTAGATGAATTAGGCATTCCAACCTGGCGTTTTTATGATTCTAAATGTTTGAGGAGTCTGATGGAACGTCTCGCCTTTTTGATTTCATTCCTATGCTTATCGACATGCGTGCCAATGATGCGGTATATATTATTGACGAAGTAGATAGGAGTTTGCATCCGATGCTTACATTGAAACTATTGGAGATGTACAATAGTTTGCTTAGAAGCAATTCGCAAATGCAGTTGATTTGCGCCACGCATGAATCAAATTTGCTTTCAGTTGCTCCTATCCGGCAAGATGAGGTGTGGTTTGTGGAAAAAGACAAGAAAGGAGAAAGTCATTTGTCTTCTCTTTGTGAGTACAAACCGAGGGAGAATGTGCAAAAAGGTTATTTGAATGGCCGATACGGAGCTATTCCCTTCTTTGGTGAATTGAATAATATTAATTGGGACTATGCGAAGCAGGAATAGTTTGATGCGCGATCGTCAGGAGGCATTTCGTGATGCGCGTCTTATAGTCATAGCTTCTGAGGGCAAAGACACTGAGCGGATATATTTCAAAGCTTTAGCCAAGGAATACACAAATCCTCGCATGCATGTACATATTTTGGAACGAAGTGAAGCTGAACAGAACAACTCAAGTCCGGAGCGCGTCTTGAAACAGCTGAATGACTACAAGGAACAATATGCACTGGAAGCTGACGATGAACTTTGGCTTGTTGTAGATAAAGATCGTTGGACAGAGGCGATGCTATCTCATGTGGCAACGAAATGTGCACAAGACAACTATATGCACATGGCTTTAAGTAATCCATGTATAGAACTTTGGTTATTGTTACATCTAGTTGATGTTTCATTATTGATGCCAGAAGAACAGTTACGATGGGTGGAGAATCTTCGCAAGTCGAAGAATTCAGATCCATATTTGAAGGTGCGTTTACGTCAGGAGATGGGTTCGTATCATGAGTCTTCCTACGATGCTCAAATGCTGATAGCAAACGTGGAGACGGCTATAAAGCGAGCAAGAGTATTGGATAAGAATCCTAACGACTGCTGGCCTCAAACACTCGGAACAAGAGTGTATATGTTGGCAGAGAGTGTGATGAATAGAAATTAGCATTTGGATGTTACTTACAGTTGTTTCAGATACAAAGGATTAATGGCTGCTTTGAGCGCAATGGCGTCTCTGCCATACGGCACTGTGCTATTTGAAGGCAATTAGAGGAATAAAATTACAGAGAAAATGAAACAACATTATGTACCAAGGTGCTACCTAAAACGATTCTCGGATAAGGAGAAGTGTATACATACTTACGACAAACTCAGTTGCAGAAAATACGATGCATCGATGATGTCTGTATGTTGTGAGGATGATTTATATACGATGTCGGATGGGTATGTTAGAAGTAACAATGAGGAAGGTAAAAGTACTATTGATAAACTTAGTATTGAGAGCGAATATTTTGCTAAGACGGTGGAGCCTCTATATTTGCAAATACTTAACCAGATTGACGAGATTAAGGATGAATGGATGACAGGTAAGGAGCATTATCGTCTAATGCATGTGGAAAAGAAAGAATTAGCGCTACACATAGTGACACAATATTTTCGCTTGCCTCAGATAGGCGATTCACTGGTAGATGATTATGTGAGAATGGAAAAGGCTGAGTTGGATATGATAGAACATATAATATCAGTTCAGACAGGGAACGAGACACTCAAAAAACTTGAAATAGGAATAAAGTGTGAAAAACCAGCATTGCATGCAAATCTTTCTTATTTAAATGATGCAACTTTGATGAGTTTTGCAGAGTCCATCGCTAGTAATATATTTGTCTTTTGGGTTCGCTCAGAGAAAGATTTCTATATCTCAGATTTTCCAATCGTGGTTTCTCCTCATGTTGAAGATGTTCGACCTATGTATATGGGGTTGGCTCAATATGGAGGCGAATTGACAATACCCTTGTCACCAGAAAATGTGTTGTCGGTATATGATAGAGAATGCTTTAAGAACATGAAATCATTGTATGGTTCTTTTATCAAAGTTGACGCAAAAGAAGTTAGAAGACAAAATCTTTTGCGTTACTTTTATGCATCACGCCACGTGTTTAGTTATAAGAATGACTTCAGTTTAATAGATTCGTATTATGGTTTGTATGGGAAGCATATAGAGGAGCGCACCGAGTGATTTGAAGTTGTGTAACTAAATTGTCGGTGCGCGTTTTTAAGAGGGATGTTAGGTTAGTTAAACTTGATTATTTGTTTTTATTATTTTTCTTTGTAAATTCGCAGTGTTAGATAAGTTGAGACAATGGAAACAGGAGTAAAGATAAAGAGTTTTTCAGTTAAGAGTTATAAATGTTTCAATGATGCAGTGATTTCCTGTGTCGATGATGTAGGTAAAATACATCAATGGACAATATTATTAGGAAATAATAACACGGGAAAGACAAATTTGCTTAAGGCGTTAGCAAATTTACGACCGGTACGTTTTGTACGTCCTGCAATTGGAAATTCTCAGGATAATAATATTCGTTATGTTCCGGCAATATACTATCATAATCGCGAAAGTTTAAAGGAGTTAAGTGATGATGCGATTGTAACATTTGAATTAGCGGATGATTTGTTAGATACGGAATGGAAGTATACAAATCAGACTGTTACTGTTCGTTCAAATAACGTGTTGGGAGAGTTGGAATTGTACGGATATGGAGTTTCTAGATATCCATCATCAACTTCGCTCTCGGAGACAGAGGTAGATGGTTGTGCATCGTTGTTCTCATCCAATAAACGCTTGATCAACATTGAGGAATGGTTAATGCAGTTGGATTACGCTGCTAAGAATGATAAGAATGTAGCAAATACAAGATTGTATAAAATTAAGGAGCTACTTTGTGGAAAATTGTTTCCGGAGATTCTTGATTTTACATTTGAAAGTTCAGACAGCTTACATAATTATGTGAAGTTTCAAACCAAAGATGGCTGGTTTAGGTACACACAATTAGGGTATGGGTATCAATCGATGTTATCATGGGTAATTGATTTGTGCAAGCGTATGTTTGATAGTTATCCAATGTCAAATAATCCGTTACAGGAGGGTGCTGTTGTGTTGGTTGATGAAATTGATTTGCATTTGCATCCAAAATGGCAACGAGATATAATATCTTTTTTATCTGCTGCATTTCCCAATGTTCAGTTTATTGTTACTACTCACAGCCCGTTAGTAATACAGTCAATGAGTAATGTGAATTTGTATGTGTTGCATAGGGAAGGAGATCGTGTTGAAATTGAAAAATCTCCATATTCGAATTTTAGTGGATGGACAGTAGAGGAGATTTTAAGAGATGTTATGAGAATGAATAATGATATTTATTCTGATAATTTCCAAACAAATATGGAGCTTTTTGACAATAGTTTGGATAGGAATGATTATGCAAAAGCTAAAGATGCATATGAAACTTTGTGTAAGATAATGCATCCACGAAATCCGTTAAGAAGGCAGTTGATGATTCAATTTGAGCAGTTAAAAAATAATGATTAAGTTACGTTTGTGTGATAAACCTGTTGAACTTACTGATGAAGTTGAAAGAGAGCTTCTGTCTTTGTATAAGTCAACCGAAAAAGATGTATGGAACAAGACTTATATTAAGGATGCTCTTTTCTTGATGTCATATGGCAAGTGTGCTTATTCTGAGCAAAAATTGAATGAAAAGAGTTCTTATTTAGAGGTTGAGCATTTTAGATGTAAAAAGTATTATCCCGATTCGGTAGTGGAGTGGGGAAATTTATTGCCGTCATGTAAAAAGTGTAATACAACAAAAGGTGAGTTGGATGTAAATAAGGCGCCCATAGTAAATCCTTTAGTTGACAATCCTAAAGATTTTTTATACGTTAAGGCGTGTCGTTTTTATCCAAGAAATGAGAAGGGGCAAACTACTATTAATGCAGTTGCCCTAAACGATAGACAGCATTTTGTTAATCCTCGTTTTGATATTGCGTCGTATATTGTTGATTCTTTAGAAACGGAATATGAGGTGTTACAAGATTACGAGAAATTTTCAGACTTACGTTTACGGAATATAATAAATAGGGTAAAGAATTTGTTTTTTGAGTGTACTCACACAAACGAGTTTTCTGCTGTTGTTTCTACTTTTGTTATATATGAATGGCCTAAATATAATGCTTTAAAAGAGTTAATTTGTAAGTTGGATTTATGGGATGAAGAGTTTATTGCTTTAGAAGCTGATATGAGCAATATTGCTATGCCTGAGTGAATATTTCAATATCACTAACAATTTGGGGTAATTATATCCAAGTACACCACAGAAAAACTAAAGTAACCCCTCGGTGAAGCACGTATAGATTTGTAATAAAACAGTCCCGTGTCCAATTTTGTGGGAGTAGTGGTGCTAAATCGAGATTGTCTCTCCGATAATATGGAAGTTTTTGAAGAGTATCCTTCATCCATTCTCTTGGATTTACTCCTGCATTATTGCAGCAAGCAATCAACGAGGGGTTACATGTGAAATAGGTGTGGTGTTATTTCTAATTTACTTAAGCCATATCCCATTGCTAATGATAGTGCTTCCATAAGAGTGCTTTTACCCACACCATTATTACCAACTAGAATATTCTTAAAGGCATTAAATTCTATATCAGCACTTTCCCTTATATGAGGGGATGAGAACCTTGTTTTTCCCGCGTAGCAAGGATCAGGTATTATGTTCATTCTGTAGTAGTATCTTCCTATAGATCGTTTTCAGAAATATTTACCCCAACCTCTTTAGTTTGAGGAGGGTGGGGGCGATGCTCTGTTTGTCGGCGTGTTGAATGTCCCAGGTTTTGGCGCGGACCTTTTCAAAGTAGGGCGAATAGACCTGGACAATGCTACGAATAAGGGGCGCAAAGGTGGCTTGATCTATCTGCTTACGGAATTTTTCCATTACCCATGCAAAGTGTATTATGCAGCTGTTGGGTTGCTCCGAGCTCTTTGTAAGAATCATGCTTGCCATTACGATATAGACATATTTATACTCCTCTATATTTTCGGCATTGATGTTGGTTGTGAGGTGCGTGATTATCTTGCCGGTGTTTTTATCCTTAAGAAGTTGGTTTGCCAAGTCGTTGCCACCTAAGTTGTCGAAGTACAGTGATTTAATGATTTCGAATGTCTCTGTAAACGAGGCCTCGCTCATCAAAATTTTACTGTTGTTTTTGACGAAGTGGTACATTTCGAACAGCATGTAGTGCCAGTCGCTGAGTTGCAGGAAGAGGTGACGTTTGTCGCTATTGATGCACTTTTGAACAGCTTTCATTGCCGGCTCCATTTTGCGGTAAATTTCAATGATTTGAGTGTCGCTGAATTTGATGCTTTGTTGCAATTGGCACACCTGTAATGTGTAGCCGTAGCACGATATCGATCCGCTCTCGGCATTGATTCCGGTGAGCCATAGTTTTGGGTTATTTACCGCCAATTCACTTAGTTTGCTTTGCAGCTCTTTGTGGCTTTTTGCAAATCGGGCAGCACCATAGAGCAGTCCAAGCTCTTTATATTCGCTATCGGCAACCGAGAGCAATTTTTTGCACAGCATATTACTGTCCACAAACCGCTTCATGTTGAGCAGCATGAAGAGTTGCGGAGTATTGCACTCGCACTTCAACAGTTTTTGGAGTAACTCTTTTGTCCGGTTATCCACCTTTTTGATTTTGGGCGAGGCTGCAATTAACATTGAGTTATGCAGGTAGCTGCTGTTTGTGCCCTGGTTCAGGCAGTGATTTACTACTTGGGTTTTGAAATTGCTGTCGGAGCATAGTTCAATGCCGGTGCAGATAAAATCATCCTTCTCGGTAACTCGGTCATATTGCGAGAAACCTTGCTCGATTATTTTGTTGTAGCACTCAATAAATAGCTCTTGCCATTTTGTGGGTGAAATACTTTTCATAAAAATTGGAGCTGCAATGTAGATTGCATCGATAACGGAACTCGGCGTGTTTTTGTCAAGCAGGGCGGTAAGCATCTGTTTAAGCATTACCGGAAGTGTGCTCTTTAGATTTGGGTTGTAGGTAAAGAGTTGCGCAATCTTCTTTACAATGGCCTTTTCGTTGCCATAGAGCAGTGTGAAAAAGAGCGCTGTTTGCGGGTAACGGTCGTAAAGCTGTTCACACACCGATACCCAATCCTCTTTGTTGAAAAGGCTTATAAAGTTTGTTTTGGTTGGCATTCCCAACTCAATAAATATCTGCAGCAATTTTATTGCATTGATTAACGGCTTGTTGTAGCCGCTGAAATGTACTGTTTTATGGGCATTTCCAAATGGTTGTGTGTCTCGTTTTTCTGTAATGTTTTGTCTTAAATGTTCTATGGTTTTATGGATGGAGTTTAGTTTTGGGGCATGCCTTTCCAACCATCTCTTTTTTAATTCAATATCTTGATCGATATTCATTCCTCCATGCTCACCCTTGAATAGAATGCCCCTAATTTGAGGCAGTGTTTCAAGGGCATATTTGTACTCTTGAAGCGAGGGGTAAATATCTTTGTTGATGGCACTTTTGAACTGAATTTCGGTTGGTCTGCCGTTCGGGAATATCGAGTTCAGCAGCGTTCGTTGTGCAATTTCAATGCCATTATTGCTCTGTGGTTTCCATTCGGTTAACTCGGTTCGTGCCTCTGTAAAGTTTAGAGTAATCAGGTTCGCCCATACCTTATGCAGCGGGCTTAGGTTTTTCTGTTTCAGTGCGTGTTGTGGAAGCTCAAGCACAAAACTACGGTGTTGCAACTCAGTGAATTGCTCACGAATAAGGTGCGATGTGCCATGCAGAAATTGTTTTATCTCTGCGTGAGACATGACGGTGTCAATAGGCATTAGCTCCCCCTTTAGCGCGCTATAAATAAGTTTTGCCCAACACTCCTTCTCCTCTGCATTTCTCTTTTTTAGGGCTGTGCCGATATAACTGAATAGATCGCTACGGTAGTGTTGCGTTATTCCTGTTTGCGATGCTATTCTGTTGTATGGAGTGAGGTTGTATATTTTCTCTATGGTTTTACCCTTTTTTAGAATGTCGCATTTTTTTGAATCCTTTAGCTCCAATTCATTCCATGCCAGGCTGTATTGATTAAACTTCTCGTTTTCGGTTTCAATGCTTTTGAGCAGTTTTAATATCCGCTCCTTGGGAGTTTTACACTCCGGATATATGTGGCACAACTCAACCGGAGTAATGTAGTGGTTCTTTAGAAGTTGACGTTTGGCGCTATCGAGCGGTTTGTTGTCGGCATTGATAAAGAATATCGGGTTGTTTGCTCTACGCTCAATGTATTGATGATTTGTACCTCTCTCTTTGTCAAGCACCTCCTTTACCCAATCAACCCAAACTAAAAAGTTGGGGTCATTGCCCGAGAATCCAATTACGCAGAATGAACCCTTCAGAAGTGAAATTTTCATGAGGTTTACAAATGCCTCGTGCTTTACGGGATACTCTTTGTAGTCCGACTCGGTAATGATGTACTGTTTGTGTGCTTCGTTGTCGAAACCGAATTTTTCACTGCTGCTGTTTCTAAGCGAACCGTGTAGTTTGTATATGTTTTTGCAGTTTTCTGTTAATGATATTTGATATGAGTTTGTAATCAGTTGATACCTGTCTGCACGCTTTTCTGCCGATTCGTCAGCCTTTAATTCGTTATTTGAAATCTGCTCTTGTATCAAGGCTGTGTGTTCTTTTATCAGTTGTTCAATGTTGCAATTTTGGCTGAATCTCTCCGACTGAAATGGGAATCTTCCCAGTATATTGTTCAGATTGTCAATATGGTATGCGCCGTTGTCTGAGTTATACTCTTTTGCGTTTACCGGTCTCTCCTCTTCGATATTTTGCCTTTCGTGTTGCTCCTTTTGAACAGAAATCAGTTCGCATAGTTCTTGAGTCTCCTTTTTATAGTTCTCAAATAGCTCTTTAAGCTCGGCCTTTCTGCTTTGAGCGATTATCTCTTCGTTGTATGCATTTTCTGCTATATGTGTCTCTCCTGCAATGTCTAAGCAGTTGTCGTAGTTAAATGTGTAGATGTTTCTTACACCCAATGCCATAAGCCTTTTGTGACACTCAAGGTCGGGATTTGGGTCGATGCACTGCCCATCGAGGAGTAGTTTGTAGCCTCGCCCATCATCGGTAGTTTCCAAATGGGGAGTGTGGCGCTCAATGTAAATGTCAATCGCCTCGTGAAATCCGCTTCTTTTTACATACTCTTCGGCAATGGCAAGGTATCCCTTTTCATTGATTGTCTGTTCGATTGTTTTGGGCGAGGTTGCATGTGGATAGAGTTCCTTAACCATGTCATGTAGCAGCTCACCCCAAAATGGAAATTTCTGGGATACATTTTTACTGAAGCCCGCTCCAACAATGAATGACAGGTCCCCCTGTTCAATGTGTTTGCGTATATTTTGAATCTCCTTGACGGTTGTGGCAGTTTCCTTTTCTTTCATATGTGCACCATTTGAATATGTAAAGTTAGTGATTTTTAAAGAGATTTTTTTAGTTTGTATGTGGTATTAAAAATTCTTATATTTGCGGAATTATAGTTTTACTTGGCGAATTAAACAGACTATGAAAGGTATAGTATTGGCAGGTGGTAGTGGTACTCGTTTGTATCCAATCACAAAGGGAGTTAGTAAACAGATGCTTCCAATTTTCGATAAACCAATGATCTACTATCCAATATCGGTTTTGATGTTGGCAGGTATAAGGGATATTCTGGTTATCTCAACTCCACACGATTTGCCGGGATTTAAACGTTTGTTGGGTGATGGCAGTGACTATGGTGTACGCTTTGAGTATGCAGAACAACCAAGTCCCGATGGATTGGCACAGGCGTTTATTATTGGCGAGGAGTTTATTGGCAATGATAACGTTTGTATGGTACTTGGTGATAATATCTTTCATGGTGCAGGATTCAGCAAGATGTTGGCCGAGGCTGTTTTAAATGCAGATCAGAATAACAAAGCAACAGTCTTTGGATATTGGGTGTCGGATCCGGAACGCTATGGAGTTGCGGAGTTTGATTCCGAGGGCAATTGTTTAAGTATTGAGGAGAAACCGGCAAATCCGAAGTCGAACTATGCCGTGGTTGGCTTGTATTTCTATCCCAATAAGGTTGTTGATGTTGCAAAGAGTATTAAACCGTCGGCAAGGGGTGAGTTGGAGATTACTTCGGTTAATCAGCGCTTTCTGGCAGACGGTGAGTTAAGAGTGCAGACTCTTGAGCGAGGTTTCGCCTGGCTTGATACCGGAACACATGATTCGCTTAGTGAGGCCAGTACCTATATGGAGGTTATTGAAAAGCGCCAGGGGTTAAAGATTGCTTGTCTTGAAGAGGTTGCTTTCAGAAAAGGGTGGATTGATGCGGAAAAGTTGCGCGAATTGGCACAGCCAATGATAAAGAACCAGTATGGTCAATATCTATTGAAGGTTATTGATGAGGTTGAACGTACAGGTAGAATCAATATAAAATAATAGGGCATTGTAATGGCAAAGCGAAATATAGTAATCACCGGTGGTGCGGGATTTATTGGCAGCCACGTTGTACGTCTGTTTGTAAATAAGTATCCCGAGTATAATATTATAAATCTTGATAAGTTGACTTATGCCGGAAATTTGGCAAATCTAAAAGATATTGAGGATAAGCCAAACTACAAGTTTGTCAAAATGGATGTATGCGATTTTG
>CAZMOG010000068.1:0-10675 GCA_964567845.1 uncultured Odoribacter sp.
TGCTCCAGTTACCACCGCGAAGCACACGATTAGAGCCCTAACGACACTACCCAATTTTGCCTTTTGCGTTTTTATTGAAAAACGCAAAAGGGCTTGGGACAATATTGCATATTGCATTATTCCTACGCTCTTGTTTGTTAACAGGGAATGGGCATGCAATGCTCCGCATTGCGCTTATTCCCTTACTCAAACAAGAGCGGTTAGCTTACAATTATGGTGCAAAAAGCACTATGTTGTAAACTAAAGGGCCAGGCGGAAGCCGTAGTCGTTGCCCCTGCTGTCGGGATAGTTGCCGTAACGATCCGAAACACGACAGTCGTCCGCATTGACGTACCAGCCACCACCGCGAAGCACACGAACAGAGCCGGTTGCAGGACCCGTAGGATTGGTGGTTGGTGAAGTGCTGTAATAACCTGAATTATACCAATCACTGCACCACTCACAAACATTTCCTGTCATATCATATAAACCCAACTCATTAGGAAGTTTGGTGCCTACGGCGTGGGTTGAATGCGAACCATCACCATCAGGATCGGAATTATTGTAATACCAAGCAACATCGTCAATAGTGTTACTGCCACTATATTCATATCCCATGGAATTATTACCGCCACGTGCGGCAAACTCCCACTCCGCCTCGGTAGGTAAACGGAATGTCAAACCTGTCAACCTATTTAATTCAGGAAGAAAATAATTAACTATATCATCCCAACTTACACCCTTCACCGGCAAATCATCACCGGGATCACTATACATTACAGCTATCCACTCCTCATGGGTAACCTCAAACTTACCCATATAATAATCATTTGTAAGAGTTACACTATGAACAGGTTGCTCATCACCATAAGCATCTTCATCATCACTTCCCATCATAAATGTACCACCCTCAACCAATACCATATTGTTTACCAAATTTGTCAACACTCTCTTCTGGGCATCTGTCGCATCGGAAGACCAGGTTATGGTTAAACCGCTACCTTGTGCCGGAGTTTCACCCTCCCAACCATCGATTGTGCCATTAACAGTACTTGACTTAGGGGTTCCGGTGAACTCGTACTTCTTACCCTTGACAATCATAGGAGAATCTATATCGTAAACGCAAGTGGTGCCTGCCTGAGTGGTCAAGGTCAATGTTACCTCTTTACCACTTAAATCCATTGGAGGGAGCATCATATAGAATGTACCCATCTCGCCTGTAGTACCTGAACAATTTGTTAAAGACAAATCTATACGATCCGATGTGGTACTTGAAACAAATGACACTGCCTGGGCAGTCAAATCATAACTTCCGGTTGTAGGTATAACAGAAGAACTTGCTGTCAGTGTCAACTTGGTATAAGTGGTGGTCGCCGGATACTTGACATTAAATATCACTATTGCACCCAAATGGTGAAAGCTGAATGAAACTGTTCCTCCGCTCGCTATTGTCCAATCTGAATAGGTATAGTCATACGCTCCTGCTCCGCAAGTTGTGCCATTCTGACTTTGGCCCAAGTAACTAACAGGTATCTGCTCCTTCATTTCGGCGGATTCGAAGTTTGCTTTATCAAAGGGATAGTAAGCATTATATTCCAAACCACTCTTCAATGCCCAATAACCGCCATCGAACTGAGCGGTGGCCTTACCTACCTGATCTACAGGAATCTCAAAAGGCTCCTGATAACCTTCACGTGGAAAAATACCTATTACATCATCCTCAGCCCATATCGGAAGGTAATTATTGGCCGGATCCATTGTGGTACGACCGCCATTACCATCCTCAAACTTATCTACCGAGAACAATACTTGAACCACATCGGACTCAACTCCGACGGTTTTACCTACCTCTTTAAACTCGACTACTTCATTACACGAAGTAAATGCCATGGCTACTACAACTGCCATAAACAACCTTGAAATTACTCGTATCATAATCAGAACTCTTAATTAATTCACTACTAACTCATAACGGTTCACTTCTAACTAAAATTAACCCCAAGGATCGAATGAACCTTCGGCTCCTACACTTTGAGCAAAACCTTGCTCAACTTGAACCTCCACAATCTCCACTTGTGGAGACTCGTAACTCTCATTTTTTGTATTCATAACTGTAATTTTTAATTGTTTATATTTTTTTCAAATTGTACAAACGCACAAATGCCGACCTGTTTTACACAAGTCGGCTATAATGTAATCAACTATAGTTTCAGATTCTAATTCACGTACCCCCCCCGAAAGACCTGTCTTTCAGACACTTAGTAAAATCAAGGTTGATTATCATTTGTTTTTCCATAGGGTTTTGTGAATATTAACAACAAAAATATCCCCTTTTAACTATTATTAAAAATATTTTTAAGTCCAAATTAGTTCACACGACACTTCACCTACCCTCGCCAAATCTACATTTAAAAGCCATATTTGGCAGATCACGCCCAAATCAATCACAACATATTGTGATTTTTGTGAAATTTACCCTAAAAAACATCCAAATCACACCACATTAACAATATATTGTGAATTTCCCTTGTTTCATTCGTAAAAATACCCTATATTTGCGTCAAATACCAATATACTGCGAATATGAAAGAATTAGGCATGCAAATCAAAGCTCGTAGATTAGCCCTTAAAATCAAACAGCAAGAACTTGCAGATTTAGCTGTTGTTAGCATAAATACGATTGTTGCCATAGAACGAGGCACAGGAAATCCTTGTATTGATACATTGCTTTCTGTATGCAATGTTTTAGGGCTACAACTTATAACCAAATTAAAGGATTGACATTATGAGACAATGTGAAGTATATCTACACGGTATAAAGACCGGAGTATTGGTCGAAAATGATAATCGAGAGTTTACGTTTACCTACGATAAGGCATATCTGTTGAATGAGAATTGTGAAGCAGTAAGCCTGACACTACCTCTTCGTTCAGAGCCATACAATTCACCTTTCTTGTTCTCTGTGTTTGCCAATATGCTATCGGAAGGGGATAATCGCCAAATACAATCCCAACTACTTCGCATAGATCCTGAAGATGATTTTGGAATATTATTGTCAACTTGTAAATTTGATACAGTTGGAGCCATTACGATTAAACCTATAGAACAATGAAAGAATTAACAGTTTGCCCATCCTCTTTGCAACAGGGCCATAACACCTATTCACCGGTCGCTCGAAGAGCTTTGTTTAACGGTCACGCTGTATCTCATATATTCTCAGAGCCAAGTCCTGACACAGACACTGTTGAGTCAAATGAAGCAGTAAAGAGTGTTGGACGCATATCACTCTCCGGAGCTCAACCCAAATTTTCCATTCTTGTAGATGATGACAAACTACGTTATGTTCGTGAGGGAGAACAAGGAACATTTATTCTTAAACCTCGTCCCACAGCATACCAAATAATACATAGGGATTTTTGTGTAACCAATGAACACGTAACTATGCAAATTGCATCACAGGTATATGGTATTGAAACAGCTGCAAATGCACTTTGCTTCTTCGCAGATGGCACCCCTGCATATATTACACGCAGATTTGACGTACATAGTAAAGGTAAATACAAACAAGAGGATTTCGCTGCTTTATTGGGTTATACAAAAGATAATGCAGGGGCTAATTATAAATATGACAAAGCCAGCTACGAAGAGTGCGCAGAGATAATACATCGCTATGTCAAAGCTACACTGATTGATATACGCAGATTCTTCCGCATAATCCTCTTCAATTTTGTCACATTGAATGATGATGCACACCTCAAGAACTTCTCGTTGATAGAACGTAATGGTGAATATCGTTTATCTCCAGCATACGACCTAATCAATACATCGCTGCAACTTATGGAACCCCGTATATTTGCCCTTGATAAAGGTCTATTTAAGGAGGGAATGGCTTTTTCCGACACCCATACAATTAGGCGCGCTGACTTTGAAGAGTTTGGCAAACGCATTGGACTTCCGGAAAAAGTAATAAAACAAGATATTGATATGTTTGCCGCAGAACAGCCTTTGGTTAAAGAATTGCTTGACCGTTCATTCCTTTCACCATCATTGCAGAAACAATATTGGATGGCATTCGACTACAGACGCAAAATGCTTAATTTTTAAACACTAATAACACAATTCGGTCGGTAACTCTCAACGCTCCCGACCGAATTTGTATTACAGCACAGCTGCCATTTTTCGTATCTGCTGTAAACAAGCCATTAATCCGCTATCCTTACGAGCCATGTGATAATTATAATCAGACTGTAACCCAATCCATAGTTTTGCCTCTATACCTAAAGCCGCCTCTATCTTCATAGCTGTCTCTATTGATATTGAACGTTTAGAGTTTAATATCTCGTTAAGAGCGGTATATGACATTCCTATTGTCTCTGCAAACTTCTTTTGCGAAATTTTTCTAACCTGTAACTCCTCCTTCAACACCTCGCCCGGATGTGTCGGCTCAAAAGGCATTATATCATTGACTCCGTATATCTTCTTTGACTCCATATCTATTTATAATGGTTACTTTAACACTTTGACAAAGATAACGTATTCAAAATAAAATTCACAAATTATGTGAATTTATTATTTTAAACATAGTTACTTCACTCCTACCAATTCAACTAATTCTCCCACTATTCAAAATTTCAGTACAAATATAATTATTTTACTTTATTTATATTATGTATATATTGTTATTTTCATTTAACTTCTAAAAAACTCGCACAACTCCTACTCATAACTATCCCTAATTAACAAACTCTCCGTATTTCACTAATCCAAAAATATTGTATATTTGCACTCTATAAACAAAACAACACCTATGAACATTGTAGTAGTTGACGGATATACTTTGAATCCCGGTGATTTAAGCTGGGAGCCACTAAAGGAGTTGGGACAGGTTACTATTTATGACCGTACTGCCCCAAATGAAACCATTGAGCGTTGCATTGATGCAGAAATGGTATTGACCAACAAGGTTATTTTCAATGCTGAAACCATCAAGGCTCTTCCAAAGCTAAAATATATTGGAGTGCTGGCAACAGGTTACAATGTTGTCGATACAAAGGCTGCAGCAGAACACAACGTAATTGTCACAAACATTCCTGCATATAGCACAGAATCGGTTGCACAGATGGTTTTTGCACAAATTTTGAACATTACCAACCGAGTTGGCCACTACGCTTGCGAAAACAGCAAAGGCAGATGGGCAAACAATACCGACTTCTGCTACCGGGATACCCCATTAACCGAGCTTGCCGACAAAAAGATTGGAATTGTGGGTTTGGGTAACACCGGTTCTGCAACAGCACGTATTGCCAACGCCTTTGGCATGGAGGTGTGTGCATTTACCTCAAAACCACAACAGTCCATTCCAAATTACATTACCAAACTTACTCTGGACGAGCTATTCTCGCAGTGCGACATTGTATCACTCCACTGTCCGCTAACCGAGACAACCAAAGAGCTGGTAAACGAAGCTCGCTTAGCAACCATGAAGCCAACTGCAATCCTTATCAATACCGGGCGAGGGCCACTGATTAACGAACAGGCGGTTGCCGATGCACTTAACCATGGCAAGATTGCCGCCTTTGGTGCAGATGTGCTTAGCGTTGAGCCGGCTCAACCCGGCAACCCCTTATTGAGCGCAAAGAATTGCTACCTCACTCCCCACATTGCATGGGCAACAACCGAGGCACGCATTCGCCTAATGAACATCTGCATTCAGAATGTAAAGGCATTCATTGGCGGCAAACCTCAAAATGTTGTAAATTAGCAGCATGAATAAACTTTACTATAAAGAGAGAATCAAACACGCATTCCGTTTTCGTACTAAGCGAGGATACGGAGTGCACTCTCCCTTTATGTTTAACCTTATCATGACTGTATTGCGCGACAAAAAGAGCAATCTTTACACATATCCAAAGTTTACTGTCCGCAAAAAGAGCGACAAGAAATTGCTCCGCCTGACATACAGGTTACATATTCACCTAAGAGTGGATAAAATTTTTGTCCATGGTAACCGAGGCGAAATGCTAATACAGAATATTCCTCATGTCGAGTATGAAAACAACTTTGAAAAAATTGAGGAGTGTAAATATATTTGGCTCGACAATAACCAAATGTCGATACAAGTGCTAATTCCAATACTCATGGATTGGGCAGAAAACATAAAAGAGCACCACTCTATACTGATTACAAATATCCATAAATCTCCACAGCAACGAGCGGTGTGGCAGGCATTAAGCAATAGTGCAAAGGTGAAAGTTGAGATGATGTGGTGCGGTATTCTTATTTTTGACAGCAAATTGCAACCCGGCAATTACCACCTGCTACCCTAATCTCTTTCTCACAAGATTAACAATATTCTCGCTCTTTGCCACAACTGCAACATAGATTAAAAGTAGTGCAGAGTTAAAGAGTAGTCTGAATATCAATTTTTCCGGAACAACAACCATCGATACTCCCCATAATCCCATTGCCAATATTGAGTATAGGGCTATACGCTTCAAATTATATGGCACAGGATAGTAGTGTTGCCCCATAAAGTAACTGACAACCATTAACAACAAATAGCAGACAAAGGCACTCCACGCACAGGCCATATAACCATACAGAGGCACAAACACCACATTACCAATTGCTATTATTACC
The DNA here is from genome assembly GCA_964567845.1 of uncultured Odoribacter sp. Taxonomy (GTDB): domain Bacteria; phylum Bacteroidota; class Bacteroidia; order Bacteroidales; family Marinifilaceae; genus RGIG9079. Next base: position 6,619 of record CAZMOG010000068.1, read on the forward strand.
AGTCCCATTAACGAGAACCATGCTCCCCATTTTGTTCTGTCGGTCAATTTATACCACAACGACAGATTAAAGAATACTCCATTGAACAAATCTGCCAACATGATAATTGGAACGACCTTCAACCCCTCGTGATACGATGAATGAATCAACTGCTTTACAATATCAATGTAGAATATCACTGCCAGGAAGATAAAAAGACCGCTTATCACAAAGTATTTGGTTGCATCGGCATATGCGGGACGCTTATCCTGACCTGCATGTTTCGAGAAGATGAATGGTTCAAAGGCATAGCGGAATGCCTGGGTGAACATTACAAGAATAACCGCAATCTTTGCATTGGCCGCATATACTCCAAGTTGCTCCCACGCCGTTGGATCATCGGTAAGAAGATATGGATATATCAGCTTGTCAAGATGCTGGTTCATTACTCCAGCCAACCCCAGCACAATCAATGGCGATGAGTAGCGAAGAATACGCTTCATCAATGCAAAATCGAAAACATATTTAACAGCAAAGATAAAACGGCCCAAAAGCAACAGTGTAACTGCAGAACTGATCAGGTTTGCCAACAACACATATCCCAAATTGTAATCCTCTTTGTAGAACCACTCTATCCAATTGCCATACCCCTTTTGTTGCAATATTGGACACAGCACAATGAAGAAGAGGTTCAACACAATGTTCAAACCTATGGAAAAGAGCTTTATTGCAGCAAACTTCCACGGATGGTTATTCAATCTGAGATATACAAAGGGAATCGATGCAATTGCATCGAGAGCAATGATTATTGCCAAGAACAGAACATAATCGGGGTGGGCAGCAGAACCGATAAAGTTGGCAATAGGTGTCAACCATATTCCCACTAATCCGACAAAGAGCAACGAAACTACCGTTACCATGGTGATACAGGTTGAATATACCCTGTTTTTATCCTCGTCGGGATTACCGGCAAATCGGAAAAATCCGGTTTCCAATCCCATTATCAACAGGATAAGTATAAGGGCAGTTCCTGCGTAGTAGTTACTCAACGCTCCAAGTTCTGCCTTTGCCAAGTAGAAGGTATAGAAGGGGGTAAGGAACCAATTTATAAATCGGCCCAACATACTGCTCAATCCATATATGGCTGTATCTTTAAACAGCCCCTTCATTCCTGCCATAAGAATCCAAAATTAATTTTGTAAAGATAGCCATTTTTTTCTAATTTCGCTCTATGGAACTGTCAGAAATGAGAATTACATATATGCAGGGGGTTGGCGAAAAGCGCGCCGCCCTACTTGAGAGCGAATTAAATATTCGCACTCAGGAGGATCTGCTATACTGTTTTCCATATCGTTATATCGACAGAACCAAAATCTACAAGATAGGAGAAATAGATACAAATCTGCCCTACATACAGATTCGGGCCAGAATTCGAGGAATGCATATAACAGGAGTTGGCAAGGCTCAGCGCCTCATTGCCACCGCATACGACAATACCGGAGAGATGGAATTGGTATGGTTCCAGGGGTTAAAGTATATGCAGAATCAGCAGTTCCGCCCCGATGTGGATTTTCTTATTTTCGGACAGCCATCGATTTTCAACCGTAGGGTAAGCATTGTGCATCCGGAAATAGCACTCTACGAGAAATCTGCCCGGGATTTAGTGGGATTCCAAGCCATTTACCCATCGACCGAAAAGTTAAAAAAGGCATTTATAACCTCGAAGTTGATGACAAAACTGGTAACTACGGTCTTCCAAAACATGAATGGGTTGCGCATTAATGAAACACTCCCTGCATGGTTACTGAAAAAACAGTCGCTGCTTCTACGTCACGAGGCTATCTGCAATATGCACTTGCCGGAATCTATGGAGTTGTTGGAGCGTGCCCGCTACAGAATGAAATTCGAGGAGCTTTTCTATATTCAGCTCCACATTCTGCAACAGAAGTTCAGAAGAAAACGTTATTTCAAAGGGCATAACTTTACCACAGTGGGCGACTATTTCAATACATTCTATAACTCATACCTACCGTTCCCTTTGACCAACGCACAAAAACGCGTAATTAAAGAGATTCGTCAGGATTGCCGCACCGGACGCCAAATGAACAGATTGCTTCAGGGCGATGTTGGTAGCGGAAAAACCGTTGTTGCCCTGCTCTGCATGCTGATTGCCCTGGATAACAACTTCCAGGCCTGCCTTATGGCGCCAACCGAGATATTGGCAACCCAGCACTACGAGTCTCTACAGGCAATGGTCGCACCGCTTAATATCAAGATTGCACTATTGACCGGCTCAACAAAGGCAAAGGAGCGCAAGGTAATCCACGAAACACTGGCCAACGGCGAGCTGCAAATTTTGATTGGAACCCACGCTCTTATCGAAGAGAGTGTTGTTTTCGACAATGTGGGTCTGGCAATAATCGATGAGCAGCACCGCTTCGGAGTGGCACAACGTTCAAAGTTGTGGAGAAAAAATGTAATTCCTCCACATGTATTGGTAATGACCGCAACACCCATTCCTCGCACATTAGCCATGACCGTCTATGGTGATTTGGATGTTTCGGTTATCGATGAGTTACCACCCGGCAGAAAGCCGATTCGCACTCTGCACTCGTACGATAATGCCCGCAATTCCGTATTCGAGTTTATCGAGGGCGAGTTGAAAAAGGGAAGACAAGCCTATATTGTTTTCCCAATGATATATGAGTCCGAGCGCGTTGATATGCAGAATTTGGAGCAGGGATTTGAACGGACTGAAAGCTATTTCATGCCCAAAGGCTACACAATCGGCATGGTTCACGGAAAGATGAAACCCGCAGACAAGGACGAGGAGATGCGCAAATTCGCAAACCACGAAACCGATATTTTGGTTGCAACAACAGTTATCGAGGTGGGAGTAAATGTTCCCAATGCTTCAATAATGGTAATCGAGGGCTCAGAGAGGTTCGGTTTGTCGCAACTTCACCAACTTCGCGGACGAGTTGGACGTGGAGCCGATCAATCTTTCTGCATTCTTATGTCTTCATATAAGTTGTCGAATGACTCTCGCAAACGAATAGAAACCATGACAAGTACAACCGACGGATTTGAGATTGCCGAGGCTGATATGCGTCTCCGCGGTCCGGGCGATATTGAGGGAACCCGACAGAGCGGATTGGTATGCGATCTGAAGGTTGCAAGTCTGGCCAAAGATGGAGCCATTCTGAATCAGGCATCGCAAGTTGCATCGGAGATTCTGGCCAATGACCCCGAATTGGAGAAGGATGAGAATCAGATTTTCAACTATCGATTAAAGAGAATATTCAAGGTGTTTGATAGTTGGCACCATATTAGTTAATTAGGAGTTGTTATGGATGTTTTTTTGATTGTTTTGGCATACGTTGCCATGATCTTGGGATTGATTGGTTGTGTTGTTCCCGTACTTCCGGGAGCTCCATTGGCATACTTAGGTATAATTATAGCACACCTCACAAATATTGTGCACTTCTCAACTGCAGAGTTGGTTATATGGGGAGTGGTAACTTTAATTGTACAACTATTGGACTACATTGCACCCGTTATAGGTACAAAATATGGTGGAGGCAGTAAATATGGTAATTGGGGATGTATAATTGGAACATTTGCAGGATTATTCATAATGCCCCCAATAGGAATTATATTGTGTCCATTTCTTGGTGCAATTATAGGCGAGTATATGAACTGTAAAGATATGGACCGAGCATTTAAAGCCGGATTCGGTTCCTTTATCGGCTTTATGCTCGGGACCATTATTAAAATTGCTCTATGTGTCTATCTTCTAATAGAACTAACTATCGCATTATTTTAAAGAGGTCTAATTTCCAAGTTAAACCGGCATTAAAGATTCTTCGGTTATCGTACATGGTGGCCGAAGGATTTGTATTGTTGCCGAAAGAGTGGAAATAGTTTGCATGCAATCTTAGATTCTTGCTGTTCTTCAATGGGGAATACTCAACTCCTGCACCTGCCATCGATATCTCGGTACCATCAATAATAGTAAAATCAGAGGCTCTGCCTGAACCATTTTTGTCATAGGTGTATTTGGCAAAAATCTTTACAT
>CAZMOG010000069.1:0-10346 GCA_964567845.1 uncultured Odoribacter sp.
ACGGTTTCGCCGTCATTAAACTTTAATCTCTACCTCAACACCACTTGGCAACTCAAGCTTCATCAATGCATCAATTGTTCCAGTTGTTGAACTGTAAATGTCAATCAAACGCTTGAAAGTGCAAAGTTTGAACTGCTCACGGCTCTTCTTGTTTACGAAAGTTGAGCGGTTAACTGTGAAGATACCTGTGTGTGTTGGAAGTGGAATTGGGCCACTAACTACAGCACCGGTTGCTTTTACAGTCTTAACAATCTTCTCTGCAGACTTGTCAACCAAGTTGTGATCGTAAGATTTCAACTTAATTCTGATTTTTTGACTCATAATATTTAGTAAATACTAGTATATGTTATCCAATTATAGCAAATCAACTCTACCGTTTGCCTTCTCTATAACCTCCTTAGCAATGTTCTTTGGAACCTCTGCATAGTGGTCAAACTCCATTGAAGAGCTTGCACGACCTGAAGACAATGTTCTAAGAACAGTAACGTAACCGAACTGCTCAGAAAGTGGAACCTGTGCATTTACTACACGAGCACCTGAGCGGCTCTCCATTCCGTCAACCTGTCCACGACGACGGTTCAAGTCAGCAATAATATCTCCCATATACTCCTCAGGAGTAACAACCTCAAGCTTCATAATAGGCTCCATCAATACTGGGCTTGCCTTCTGACATGCCTCCTTGAATCCCATCTTAGCTGCCATCTCGAATGATAGAGCATCAGAGTCAACCGGGTGGAATGAACCATCAACCAAAGTAATCTTCAAGCTCTCCATATCGTATCCTGCCAAAACTCCGTTTGCCATAGCCTCCTTGAATCCCTTCTCAACTGATGGGATGAACTCCTTAGGAATATTTCCTCCCTTAACCTCGTTGATGAACTCAAGTCCCTCTTTGCCCTCGGCAGCCGGCTCCATACGGAAGATGATATCAGCGAACTTACCACGACCTCCTGACTGCTTTTTGAATACATGACGCAACTCAACAGTTCCGGTGATTGCCTCCTTATAAGCAACCTGTGGTGCACCCTGATTACACTCAACCTTGAACTCTCTCTTCAAACGGTCCATGATGATATCCAAGTGCAACTCTCCCATTCCGCTGATTACTGTCTGACCTGAATCCTCGTCAGTCTTAACACGGAAGGTTGGATCCTCCTCGGCCAACTTAGCCAAAGCCATACCCAACTTATCTGTATCCTTCTGAGTCAATGGCTCAACAGCAATACCAATCACAGGCTCTGGGAATGTCATGCTCTCAAGTACGATTGGATTCTCTGGATCACACAAAGTATCTCCTGTACGGATATCCTTGAATCCTACGCATGCACAAATATCTCCTGCCTCGATGAACTCTTTTGGCAACTGGTGGTTTGAGTGCATCTGGAACAAACGTGAAATACGCTCTTTCTTATCTGTTCTTGGATTATATACGTATGAACCTGCAACAATCTTACCAGAGTAAACACGTGTATAACACAAACGGCCTACGAATGGGTCTGTTGCAATCTTAAATCCTAAAGCACACAATGGCTGCTCAGGATCTACTTTAAATGTAACCGCATCCTCAGTTCCAGGAAGGGTTCCGGTGATCTCTGGCTTGTCAAGTGGGTTAGGCAAATATGTGATAACCGCATCCAACAAGTTGTGAACACCCTTATTCTTGAATGATGAACCACAAAGTACAGGACAGAAATCCATTGCGATAACTGCCTTACGGATAACAGTTCTCAACTCCTCTACGGTGATAGACTCCGGATCCTCGAAGAAACGCTCCATAAGAGCATCATCTTGAACAGCAGCAGCCTCTACCATCTTCTCTCTCCACTCCTGAGCCTCTGCCAACATATTCTCAGGAATCTCCTCGATCTCTGGAGTCATTGAACCATCTTTCCAAACATGAGCCTTCATCTCAACCAAGTCAATAACTCCCTTGAAGTTCTCCTCTGAACCGATTGGTAACTGCAATGGAATTGGGTTTGCATGAAGTTTCTCACGGATCTCACGAACTGCCTTAAAGAAGTCAGCTCCTGAACGGTCCATCTTATTAACGAATGCAATTCTTGGCACACCGTACTTGTTAGCCTGACGCCAAACAGTCTCTGACTGTGCCTCTACACCACCTACTGCACAGAAAAGCGCAACAGCTCCGTCCAACACACGCAATGAACGCTCTACCTCTACGGTGAAGTCAACGTGACCCGGAGTGTCGATGATGTTAATTTTGTACTGCTTGTCCTGGTAGTTCCAGAAACATGTTGTAGCAGCAGATGTAATTGTGATACCACGCTCCTGCTCCTGAACCATCCAGTCCATTGTTGCAGAACCATCGTGAGTCTCACCAATTTTATGATTTACACCGGTAAAATAAAGAATACGCTCAGATGTTGTTGTCTTACCCGCATCAATGTGGGCCATAATACCAATATTTCTGGTGAAATGTAAATCTCTTTTTGCCATATTTCTTTAATTTTCCGGATTAGAATCTAAAGTGTGCAAATGCTCTATTAGCCTCAGCCATTCTGTGAGTATCCTCTTTCTTCTTGAAAGCAGCTCCCTCACACTTGTAAGCAGCCATAATCTCAGCAGCCAACTTGTCTGCCATATCTCTTCCGCTACGCTTACGAGCAAACAGAATCATATTCTTAACTGAAATCGCAATTTTACGAGCAGGTTTAATCTCCATTGGCACCTGGAATGTAGCTCCACCTACACGGCGGCTCTTAACCTCTACTTGTGGAGTGATATTCTCCAAAGCTTGTTTCCATACCTCCAATGCGCTCTTCTCCTCTTTCTTAGCCAACTTCTCATCTACAATCTCCAATGCGCTGTAGAAGATGTTGAAAGCGATGGTCTTCTTACCATCGATCATCAAATCATTTACGAAACGTGTTACCAAAACATCATTAAACTTTGGATCTGGTAACAAAATTCTTTTCTTTGGTTTAGCTTTTCTCATTTTCTTTTTAGTTTACGAATTTGTTCTTTAAGCTGCCCTTAAAATGTCTTCAACGATTCACATCATTTACTCAACTTTTGCGGAACAACCCATAAACAACTTCCGATTCTCGTTGATGATTACTTTTTGCCCTTAGCAGCCTGACCTGGTTTTGGTCTCTTAGCACCGTACTTAGAACGGCTCTGCAAACGACCGTTAACTCCTGCAGCATCCAAGGTTCCACGAACCAAGTGGTAACGTACTCCTGGAAGATCCTTTACACGACCACCACGGATTAGCACGATTGAGTGCTCTTGTAGGTTGTGTCCCTCTCCTGGGATGTAAGCATTAACCTCTTTACTGTTTGTCAATCTAACTCTGGCCACTTTTCTCATCGCTGAGTTCGGCTTCTTAGGAGTGGTGGTATACACACGCACGCAAACTCCACGTCTCTGAGGACATGCATCCAAAGCAGGTGCCTTAGATTTCTCCTCGTTTTTTACTCGTCCTTTTCTTACTAACTGTTGAATAGTAGGCATTACACGTACTTTTTAATAAAATTACACTTTTATCCAAAATGGACTGCAAAGTTACATCCTTTTTCCTAAAAAACAAAACATTCTTACATTTTTTTTCAATACAATTGTAAAGAGTTTCAGTTTGTTACGCTAAACTGACATTTTGTCGGAAAAAACTGCTATTTTTGCAATCGATTGATGAGCAAGGTTTCGCATTCAACTATATATATAAGGTATGGACGAGGAGTTATTTATAAATATCAAACAGCGTTACGGAATTGTGGGCAACAATAGCAAGCTTAAACGTGCTATTGATGTAGCTATACAGGTTGCAAACACCAATCTTTCCGTGTTAATTACCGGTGAGAGCGGTGTTGGAAAGGAGGCCTTGCCCAAAATAATTCACGACAACAGCTCAAGAAAACATGCAAAATACATTGCCGTAAACTGCGGCGCCATTCCCGAAGGTACTATAGACTCTGAACTTTTCGGACACGTCAAGGGAGCCTTTACCGGTGCATTGAACGAACGTAAAGGTTATTTTGAAGAGGCTAATGGCGGAACTATATTTTTGGACGAGGTTGGAGAGTTGCCATACTCAACACAGGCACGCCTACTGCGCGTACTTGAAAGCGGAGAATTTATAAAGGTAGGTTCATCTACCGTACAGAAGACCGATGTCAGGGTTATTGCTGCCACCAATGTGAATATGACCGAAGCTGTCAAACGTAACAAATTCCGCGAGGATTTGTTTTACCGTTTGAATACAATTCCTATTCACATTCCGTCGTTACGCGAACGTCCCGACGACATTCCGCTGTTATTCCGCTACTTTGCAAACCGCTGCACCGATGATTATAAAATGCCAAGAATATCATTGACTCCACAGGCCGAGCATTTATTGAAGAGCTACCCCTGGCCCGGAAATATTCGACAGCTTAAAAATATTACAGAGCAGATTGCATTGATCGAGCGCGCCCGCGTCATTGACGAAGAGATTTTAAGCAACTATCTTCCTCACGAGGGTATTCTTGTACCAATACAAAATACCAACACAGGAAAGAGCGATGCCAATTTTGCCAATGAGCGTGAAATTCTATACAAGGTTCTGTTCGACATGAAAAACGACATGAACGAAATGAAGAAGCTTGTACACAACCTAATGCAACGCCAAGGTGTACGCAAAGAGGATATTATCCATTCGACCGATATTGAGCATGAAATCTTTGACACCAAGGTTGAGTTACATTCAATGCCCAAGCAATTTGAACAACACGAACAGATAATTACCCCCGAGGAGATCATAGAAGAGACCTACTCTTTGGAAGAGCGCGAAAAGGAGACTATCCTAAAAGCACTTCGCAAGAATGCAGGCAAACGCAAACAAACTGCCATTGACCTGGGAATCTCTGAAAGAACCCTATACAGAAAACTTAAAGATTACAACATAGAATAAAGAACAACTCCTAACTAATAGTTAATAAGGACATGAAACACAGATTATACATAGCGACTATTGCAATCTTTGCACTATTAACATTGCAAAGTTGCGGAGTAAAGGTCAAATACTCATTTACCGGAGCAAGTATTCCCGTGGGAGCAAAAACCTACTCGGTTGACTATTTCCCTAACCGGGCTTTATTGATTGTGCCCTCGCTCAGTACAACATTCACAGAAAAACTACGCACCTACATTCAGGATCACACCTCGCTTATCGAGGTTACCGACGGCACAGGTGAGTTGCGTTTTGAGGGAGAAATTACCGGATATACCCAGAAGCCGGTAAATATTACTGCGAACGAGGTTGCAGCATCGAACCGCTTGACTATTGAGGTCCGCTGTGCATACACCAACACTCTGACAGGCGAGAATGACTTCGATTCAAGATTCTCGCAATATTCAGACTACTCTATCGATGCCGACTATGATGCAATCGAGGAGAGTTTAATTGAAGAGATTACCGATGTTATTGTCGAGGATATATACAACAAGGCATTTGTAAACTGGTAATGGATAACGAAAATTTAATATACTGTCTGAAGTACGGACAAGCCTCAATAGTTGACCACGAGGAGTTAAAAGCGCTGAGCAATGAGTATCCCTGGTTCGGAGCGGTACACTTTGCATTGCAACGCATTGAGCAATACAAAGAACAGCCACAGCAAACTCCAAGCGGTGATATATGGCTAAGGATTCCAAATCCCGAGCAATTGTGTCGAGTTATGGCCGGCCAGGACATTTTCGAACAAGCAAAGTCACAAACAAGCCCTTATTACAATATCGAGACAGAACTACAAACTGCCAAGGAGTTACCGGAGCCCGAAAATCCGGACCTGATAGATAAGTTCCTTAACAACATTCCACTGGAACCGGCCGAGATAAAAACAGACCGGCAAAATGCCGACGAGGAGGATGGCGACTCCTGTTTCACCGAAACTTTGGCCAAAATTTACCTCAATCAGGGACTTTATGAGAAGGCAATGACAACTTATTTCAAATTAAGTTTGAAAATTCCAGAAAAAAGTAGTTACTTTGCAGCTCAAATTGAAAAAATAAAACAGCTTAATAAATAACCTTAAAAATTATGGTAGTATTCTACGTATTAATCGGTTTAGCATGTCTTTTGCTAATCTTGATTGTATTGGTACAGAACCCAAAAGGAGGCGGTTTGTCATCAACATTCGCCGGTTCAAATCAGATTTTGGGTGTTAAAAAGACAAACGACTTCCTTGAGAAAGCAACATGGACATTGGCAATTGCAGTTGGTGCATTCTGCATTCTTTCATCAATTGGCCTTGACAGCAACGACGAAATGAATCGTAGCGATTTGGAGAATCGTATCATGAACGAGATTCCGGTACAGGCTGACGAGCTTCCTGTAACTGCTCCAGAGGGCACAACAGTAGAGGTTGAGACAACTGAAGAGGTTGCCGAGTAAAATGCAAAATAGGCTTAAGGCTAAAATGTCAGTATGGGACTGCCATACTGACATTTTTTTTATTTGGCACACTTTATGCATGCAAGGGGCATAGAACAAACATTTAAAATTAAAATATCATGGCAATTAAAGCTATTCTAAACAAAATCATTGTTGAGCCGGTTGAGGCAGAGACAAAAACTGCAAGCGGAATCATCATTCCCGATTCTGCACAAGAGAAACCAAACAGAGGAAAGGTTATTGCTACCGGCAACGGTACAAAGGATGAACCAATGGAGGTTAAAGTTGGCGACATTGTAGTTTTCGGAAAATATTCAGGAACCGAGCTTAATGTTGACGGCGAGAAATATATCATTATGTCGCAGAACGAAGTGTTGGCGATACTATAGTTAGGAGTGAACAGTTAGGAATTAGGAGTTATGGCAAAAGAGATAAAATATAATGTAGAGGCTCGTGACCTGTTGAAGCAGGGAGTTGACGAGTTAGCAAACGCAGTAAAGGTGACACTTGGTCCTAAGGGACGCAACGTTGTGATTGAGAAGAAATTTGGTGCACCACACATCACAAAAGATGGAGTATCGGTAGCAAAAGAGATTGAGCTTTCAAACCCATACGCCAACATTGGCGCACAGATGGTAAAAGAGGTTGCATCGAAGACCGGTGACGACGCAGGAGATGGAACTACAACTGCAACAATCCTGGCTCAGGCAATTATTGGAGTTGGACTTAAAAATGTTACCGCAGGTGCAAACCCAATGGAGTTGAAACGCGGAATTGACAAGGCTGTTGCTGCAATTGTAAAGAGCCTTGAGGAGCAGAAAGAGGAGGTAGGAACCGACTACGACAAGATTCGTCAGGTAGGTAAAATCTCTGCCAATGGCGATGAGACCATCGGAAACTTGATTGCTGAGGCAATGGAGAAGGTAACAAAAGAGGGAGTTATTACTGTCGAGGAGGCAAAGGGAACCACAACCGAGGTTAAGGTTGTTGAGGGAATGCAGTTCGACCGTGGCTATATCTCTCCATATTTTGTAACCGACACTGAAAAGATGCAGGCCGAGTTCGACCACCCATACATTCTTCTTTACGACAAGAAGGTATCAACAATGAAGGAGTTGCTTCCTGTATTGGAGCCGGTTGCACAGGCTGGTCGCGCATTGATTATTGTTGCCGAGGATGTCGAAAGCGAGGCTTTGGCTACATTGGTTGTTAACCGCCTACGTGGTTCATTGAAGATTGCTGCAGTTAAGGCTCCCGGATTCGGTGACCGCAGAAAAGATATGCTTAAGGACTTGGCAGTATTGACAGGAGGTACCGTTATTTCCGAGGAGACCGGATTGAAACTTGAGCATGCAACACTTGATATGCTTGGTCAGGCTGAAAAGGTTACAATCGATAAAGAGAATACCACCATTGTTAATGGAGACGGCGCAAAAGAGGAGATTACAGACAGAGTTAACCAGATTAAGAGTCTTATCGAGAACTCTACATCGGACTACGACAAAGAGAAACTTCGCGAGCGATTGGCAAAATTGGCAGGAGGAGTGGCAGTTCTTTATGTTGGAGCCGCATCAGAGATTGAGATGAAGGAGAAGAAGGATCGCGTTGACGATGCTCTTTGCTCAACTCGTGCAGCCATCGAAGAGGGAATTGTTCCAGGAGGTGGAGTTGCATATATCCGCGCACAGGCAGCTCTTGACGGCATGAAGGGCGAGACCGACGACGAGACAACCGGTATCGAGATTGTACGTCGCGCCATTGAGGAGCCACTACGCCAGATTGCATTCAACGCAGGAGTTGAGGGTGCTGTTGTTGTAAACAAAGTTCGTGAGGGCGAGGGTGCATTTGGTTACAATGCCCGCTTGAACATCTACGAGGACTTGAAGAAAGCCGGAGTTGTTGATCCTAAGAAGGTAACCCGTGTTGCACTCGAGAATGCAGCATCGATTGCCGGAATGTTCCTTACAACCGAGTGTGTATTGGTCGAGGAGAAAAAGGAGGAGCCAGCAGCACCACAAATGGGAGGCGGAATGCCCGGCATGATGTAATATCCATACACACCATATTAATCAAAGAGCCGAGAGTTTTAACATTAACTCTCGGCTCTTTTTCTTCATCCTCCAGAGATTTACGAAGTCTACTTTTATTCACGGCAATTGTAACCTCGACACTATATTGTTTTTTATTCTGATTATCTTCATATTGGATTGAGAGACAGAAACAATATATTGAGAATAGGCTCCACTTTGGAACATATTATCGAACCATTCCTTCTCTTTAACCGATAACTCTTTATCTGCAACCAATGGGGTTTCATTGGGAGAACCGCTTTCACTCACAGCTCCTTTAAAAACCAATCCATGAACAGCACATTTTGAAGCATAACTTACCGCCTCATTTGGCGAAGAGACACTACACTTGATCTTTACCAGCAAACTTCCATTCACTCCACGTCCTACAGAACTTATGGAATAGTTATACTCATCGCTCTTATACTCTGTGGCATTACATGGGAAAGTTACTGATGTAAGTAGCGATAACACAAACAAATACTTATTCAGCAAACGAAGACTATACATACATTTATTTAACTAAATTTGCATAGGAACAGTTTTCTACGAACTCACTATAACTACCCTCACTAAATCCAGAAACCAAACCACTACTATTAAATTCATATCCATACCGCCACATATCACTGTCTGTGTTATCGTCTCCTTCATACTCTTTTGTCATAATAGGAAAGTATTTTGAGAATTTACCAAACTTTCCATTTATTGCCAAAGCACATAAGCTGTTAGAGGGCTCAAATGGACACATCTCTAATGCACAACACATAACATCGGGTGTCGGCTGATTAAATCTGTTTTGAGTTCCCCCTGAGGTAAAATAGTATGTACCTGACCATACTCCTCCCCATTCTCCATCAATCTCTTCACTTACATAATTAATCTGTGTTACATTGCCATTATTCCATACAAGTTGAACATTGCGTGAATAAGACCAATAATACCCATCTCCATAATACTCCTCTATGCATTCGTATTGGCTTAAACAACCATTCACATATTGAAGATTATGAACCCCGGTTTCTTCTTTTACACCATCATAATACCAATCACATTTAAACGATGTTATCAAACCTTCAGAATTGAATGTAAAATCATAATACTTCTCCGATATTCCATATTCATTTTTTACAGTTACTACAAGCGGATTATAGGAATAATGAGCCACACCAAAACCAAATGTCTCATTCTTAACAGAGCCGTCAACATTGTATTGGATACTATTACCAACCCACTCTGTACATACTAAACCATTTGGCAATTTAGAGCTGGGTTGAACTTTCCCGGGATCATTTGGATTCATTTCCGGATCATCACTACCACAAGAAAGGCACAAGGCCATTGTTACTGCACATAGACAGTAGGTCATTAATCTTCTCATATAATTGAATTTTAAATATTTTTGCAAATTTACCGAACTAACAAAAGAACTACTGCCACTGCATAGTTCCAAAGGGGTGGCAGATATAGTGCCATTATGGAGACAGGTGTTTTTGACGCACCATGCAAAGTGTATCGAAATTGGATACACTTTTTGATAGAATTTGTAATTTTGGTAACTCTATTCCTCACTGAAGAGCTCTTTTTTGTGATACATTTCACTTATAACGCCAAAGAAATCGTACTCTAAAACACACGAAATACGCCACAAAAGGGCTAAGTCAAAGTTTTCTTTGGCGAAAATTTTATAGACATTAGGACGTGTACATCCAAGACGCTTGGCAAACCATGTCACCGTGCGTCCTTGCTCATGAAGTACCTCTTTTACAAGTTCACCCAAATGGACCATAAATAGTGCGGCCCTCTGTGATTCCCGTCCAGAGGATAAAAAGGCTCAGTAGTTTTTTAGTGTGGGTATGCAAAGAGTTTAGATATTCTGAATAGGA
>CAZMOG010000070.1:0-10171 GCA_964567845.1 uncultured Odoribacter sp.
TTTATTTTCCATGGAGAAGAGTAAAAACAGCAAGAGGGGCATCGTGCCCCCTCTTGAATGAAATTATTATGTAATTAGTTTGTTAATTACTCAGTAACTCTTGAATAGTTCTGAATCATTTGAGTACTCATTATAGTAACTTGTGCACTCATTACCTGGGTTGTCATATTATAGTGAATTTCCCAATTATATGAATTTTTTGAAGGAATATAGTAGAAACAAACACCCTCAGGGATCTCCATCTCAGGCTTCTCTGCAAGAATTTCATCTATTGTCTTTGTTACATAAGTCATTGTGTTGTCTTCCGTTCCTGCCTGCACTAGTTCTCCGTCCCGATATACATCCGCCTTTTGAATAATTGAACCATCCTCGTTAAATGTAATTTCTGTGACCATTTCAAAACCTGCATTTGTTGTCATAGTCATGCGCCACTTACCAACCATATCAGCAGGTTCGAATGTATCCTTACCGCTTTGAGCAACAACCAATTTCTTGGTTAGGTTCTCGCCTGTCGCTGTTGTATAAGGAATCTCGATGTTTGCAATACGAACTGAATCGCATGGAAGTGGGAATGCAGCAGCAATAAAGCGAATTCCTGTCTCATTCTGAAGTCCGATTGTTAACCAATCAGCGTCGATTGTAGGCTCAGCCCACTCACAGTTTGTCTCAAATACCCATGTTGGAGTTGCTTCGTTATAATCGATATAGATTGTATCGCTTGCAGGCTCTGTATTGAAGTATGGACTCTCTTGACCAGCCTGCTTTACTGTGTAGTAGAAGCTCTGTAGAGGAGTTCCATTCTCAAGAGCGAACTCAACTTTTACCTTACCCTCACGTGCATCGTAACTGTCATTAGCAGCTACAGTAAGTGTCAATGTGCAAACACCCTTTGCACTCTCTTCGCAAGAAGCGGTAATCCATGTAGCCTCAGGAGTCTCTGTACATACAACATTACACTCCATGTTAACGGTAATAGTACCTCCGTCAGCGCCAATCTCCTTCTGTGTCTCAGGAAGGTTGTAAACCGGTGTGAACTCGTCATCGTCAGAACATGCAGCAAATGATACAACCATTGCCGATGCCATCAAAAATCCAAATAGTTTTTTTGCTTTCATAGTCATTGATTTATTTTAAGTTAGACATAATAGTCTCTTTAATTGTTTCATTTCCTGGGTATCCGGTGTATGCTGCCACCTTTTTACCCTCTTTGTCGAATACAACATACAAAGGAACTCCGCCTCCGCCGTATGTTTTGAGGAAGTGGTTCCATTGAGCAGTGGTTACGTAGTAGTGCTCACCCTCAATATCTTTAATCATCTCTTCCCATTGAGCCTTTTGTGAGTTAGGACATGCAAGATATACAAATGATACATCTTTACCCTTCATCTCCTCTTTCAAAGGGTGGATAGTCTTCATTGCTTGCTTACATGGTCCGCACCATGTTCCCCAAACATCCACTACAACCACGTTGCCCTCAAATGGCTCTACGATTGATTTGATCAACTCGTCGCCGGTCAAACTCTCTGAAACATTCCATACGTTTGATCCCTGTCCAAATGCAAAGCTAAACATAGCAACTTGCATTGCGATAAGTAGTAAAAACTTTTTCATAACTCTCTATTTAGTTGTTGTTATTTCTGCAATGTTACGTTTCCGATAATCATTGCTCTACCATTGGTCATCTTTACATACTCCTCTCTTGCCTCCATGGCCTTTTGGCGAGTAGCAGAAGCTGTTGCTGTATCGCCGGCAGCCTCGTGCAAACGAGCCTTAACCTCAAGAAGGTTCATCAATCTTGATGGATCGCTCCATGTTGCCAAAATATCGTCGATATATTTGATACCCTCGGCAATTGCCTTCCGGTCTCCACTGTGGCGAACAAGCTCCATGCTGTACATAATGTTGTATGGCTTCATCATACCGGTGATAAGGTTGTACTTCTTAACATCGCGCATAACATTTACAACACCAATGTAGTTGCCATCCTCAGCACACTTAACCATCTCTATAACTGCCAATCCCTCGCTTGCCTTAGAATCATCGACAGAGAGATAGAAATTCTTCAATGCCTCCCAACGTTCTGTGTTGAATTTCCAGTTCGCATCCCTTCTTGGAAGAATGAATGTGGTGTATGCCTGCATACATTTGTCGCAAAGTTTGTTTACGCGCTCTGCTCCAAGTGCTTTTTGGAAGTATGGTCTGTTTTTGTATATCAACTGCATCGGAGCTGATAGAGGATCGGTTACATTTGCCTCAACCATTGAGAAGTATTTCTCTTGGGTTAGATCCTCGGCAGTCATATTCTCGATAAACTCAACAGTAATGTTGTTGATTTTATCTGTCTGCCCACATACCTTAAGAGCGTCGATATACATGCTCAAAAGATCGCTGTTTCTCTCGCCACCCTCGTAACGCTTTGTAAGTCCTGCAAGGTTGGTTTGTGGGTCTGCAGCCAACTTTCCTTGTGCCAACATGTAGTCTGCATTTCCTGCACCGACAACTTTATGAACAATGTTTCCATCGCCATCAATCCACAATAGAGTAGGGAAGGCTGTTACATTAAATTGCTCTTTAAGTTTGATTCCCTCGCCCTTCTCCATGTCATACTTTACATTAATAAAGTTTGCATTGTAGAAATCAGCAACAGGAGCTTTGGTGAATACGTTTCTTGCAAGCATCTTGCATGGACCGCACCATGTGGTGTAGCAGTCCATGAAGATATATTTACTCTCTTTCTTTGCCTGTTTCAAAACAGATTTGAACGCAGGATCCTCCTGAAAGTTAATGTTTGTCTCTTGTGCAAATGCAGCGATTGCAAATATTGCACACAGTAGGGTTGTTAATAGTTTTTTCATTTTTTTATTTTATAGTGTCATTCCATATTTCCATACGATATCCTTGATTTTGCCAAAACCGCCATAAACAAGGTGGTCTCCGGTAATAGAACCATTGGTCTGGTCGATTGGGAACATATAAACCTTACCCTCACCGGTTGACTCGTTGTAGGTACCAACGTGAAGAATCTTATTTGCATCCTTCATGGCTGCTGCCATTAACTGTGGGTAATAATATTTATGAACGCTTACACATGTCACCTTCTCATCTGCATTAAATTTAAATAACTCCTCAGCATTTAGACCTGTGTTATATTTCAAAAGGTATACACTGTTTTTAGCTCCATAGAAAAGAATATCACCCGCAGATCCACAACTCATGCTTGTAATCTCATCGATGTTTGGCGAATTTGAAATATCAATTTTGTCTATAGGAATGTATGGGTCGTTTACGTTTGAATTATGGAAGTTTGAGATTAATAACCACGTAGAATGATCATCGTTATCTCGCATAATTGAGTACTCATATTGCAGACCGCTTACTTGAGTGAAACCCCAATCTGACATCAACATTTCTAATCCAACATTATTTAAGTCAAATGCAGGAATATAGTTCTCCGCATCTGCCACTTGTGAATAATCCGGATTAAATCCTCCCAACTCTAGTTGTCCGTATGGAGCACATAGGAATCTTTGGTTATCTTGGTCATATACAAGGACATCGTAGGTGTTTGACATATATGTAGGAATCCATGATGCCAAAGTTCCGTACTCCCCGCCGTAGGGAATTCCATATAGTGTTCCACTCTCTCCTACGGTACGTAGGTCTGCGTGATATGCCACGTTGTCGTTGATTACGCTCTCGCAACTGAACTGATGAGGAGTGTAGTATTGCACATTGCACTGCTCAGGAAGTACCCAGAACATATCTTCATAGTTTAACTGTCTCTCAAACGATGCATAACCAATACCAACAAAATCTTCAGAGGTATTAATCATAACCTCTCGGTAGCCTCCATCTGATCCAACGATACCGTGACTCACTGCATGGTATATACCTCTAGGCTCTCCGGTTAGGTGGATTCCGTTTGCATTTTTGTATAGATCCTTATAACTCTTGTCTGCAGAATAATTCTTTTTAACCATAGAGTTGATGATAAGACCTACGTCGGTAGTTCCAGGCTCATCGGTTGGCTCGTATAGGACAA
The DNA here is from genome assembly GCA_964567845.1 of uncultured Odoribacter sp. GTDB lineage: Bacteria > Bacteroidota > Bacteroidia > Bacteroidales > Marinifilaceae > RGIG9079. Next base: position 4,043 of record CAZMOG010000070.1, read on the forward strand.
GCATACCATCGCTTAATGCTTCACTCACTTGGCAACTAAATAACTGGTACTCGCGAATTTTGGTTTTTTGGTGCTCAACAATCAAACGCACAGTCCACTGTCCCTCGGTAACTGTGATAGGTGCTGAAAGATCAATCTCATTTCCAAGAACAGTTACGGCGGTTGTCGTTCCTGCTCCTGTCATAGAGTTATATATTGACCACTCAAAATCCAATGGGTAGTTCTGTTCGTTACCGTTAACCAATTGGCCATTGAAATATACTTCCGGTTTAATAGTTAAGGTGTCAAATTTTGTAAGTGCGTATGCCTCTTTGATATTAGGATTATCTATATTGATTACAACCTCATCAAGTTCAATGTAGTCGTAATTTCCCTTATCTTCAAAACACGCAGTTGCTAATGTTAATATCATTAAAGCTCCTGCAAAGTTTTTAAATGAATATATTCTCTTCATAATTCTTCTTAATTAAATGTTACAGGGAAGCCAAACTCGTCAGTGAGAGGTTCGCTATGAGTTTCATTATACTCTTCAAGAGCCAAAATCATTTTATTCTTCAAGAATTTAGCGTATGCTGAAGAGAACGTGTTGGTTGCTTCGTCATAATCAGGGGTCTGGTTATATCTAACCTTAAAATCAACCTGACCAATCTCCTGAATCATGAATTTATATTTTACCTCGCTGTATGAGCCAAAATATTTATATAGAGCTACCTGAGGATATACAGCTTCATCCCATGTGTCAGGTTTAGCAATTGCATTCTTTAGAATAACGTGGATTGTTTGATATGATTCAGCTCCGGCAACAACCTCATCGGTAACTTTAAGTCTGAATTTCAAATATCCGTTGTTATCAGCAAAGTATGCGGAATCTTCGCTTGACAACTTTGTAGGATCAAATAGTATTGGAAACTGTTTTAAATACTCTCCCGGTTCAAAGGTATATTCACCTATCTCAACTGCACCATCAACTTTGTCAATATCTCCCTCGTATGCCTCAAGTGTAAAGCTTTGAGTGCTTGTTGGCAGGGTACCGATTAGTCGAGCATAGAATATCAATGAATCCTGCTCTAATGAGTATGAGAAGTTGTATGATGTACTATCCAATGGATTTTGTTCAGTTCCAACCCAAATATTAACAGCTCTGTATTCAGAGTCGAACTGCTCGTATGTATTCTGTTGACAACTACTTAATGAGATAAGTAGAGCGCCAAGTGTATATATAATGTTTCTCTTTTTCATAGTAACAAATTTTATCTGTTCTCTTCGCGAATTGCAGTCTCCTTCTCGCTATCAGGGATAGGGAATGTATATCCCTTTGTTGTGAGTAGACTCTCGGGGTTATTTGGTAAATACTCTAAGTTAAGACGTTTGTAAAGGAAAAACATAATACCCTCACTTAGAAACTCCTTTTTGTACTCCTCAATTAGGAATGAGTAGAAGTCAGCCGGATCTTTTGTCTCGATTCTAACACCTCGCGCCTTGCGTACCTCGTTGATTGCATTGAGAGTAAAGAAACTTCCCTTTTGATATTCGCACTCAGCTATAATATAGTACATTTCAGACAGTCTTATTATTGACATCCTGTTGCTGTATAGAGATCCCCTATTAGAACTTGAGTTTGGATCTTCCTCAGGAGTTGTATATTTCTTTGTGAATCTTCTATCGGTATATGCTCCGGTTCCTGATGCAAAATTGTAAATGTATCTATAATCATCAGAAGCCAAATCACCATATAAAAGATCAATTGTATTTTGACTTGAGTGGAACGCTGCGGTCAAATACTCGGGATTGAAATATGCGTCGGCTAAGTTTGAAAGTTTCTCATGGTTTAATGCAAAAATATGCTCAGTTGAGAAACTGTTGTCAATGTTATTTTGAAGGTTAGCCTGAGTAGCCCATACGAAGGCATTAGACTCAGTTACAACTCTTGCACATTGGTTTGCCATTTCGTAGTTTCCTGACCATAAGTAAGCTCTTGCCTGTAAAGCCTTTACTGCATAGTAGTTGAAGTGGGTTTTACGATTGATAAGGTATCCATTGTCCATAGACTCATCGATAATTGCTCCGGTTTTAATTGGATCATTCTCAAGACAAGCCTCTGCTATTCTTAAATCCTCATGAACCTTTGCCATTACCTCATAAACCTTTAATTGAGGGAATGTACCAGTTCTTAACTCTGTACAATATGGAATTGCAGCCTTGGTAGAATCGACAGAATAACTTAGACCAAAGCAACGCAACAAGTCAAAGTGCAATAGGGCGCGAAGTCCGTATGCCTCTCCCTTGATAATGTTATAGTTATCGTTTGTAAAGGTGGTCTTTTGCGCATCAATCTGTGCAATAATGTTATTTACATTTGCAATAGAGTTATACATATTTCTCCAGATATTATCAATCATTCCCTTGGGAACTGCTTGGTCATATTTGAATGCAACTGCATCTTGATAACTTGTTGTCGGGTAGTAGTCCCACTCAGAGGCAAGCACTCCAAGCAGACCGAAGCGTAGCTCTTTAGTATAGGTGCTTTCACTAATCATAGAGATATATACTCCGGCAAGAGCCTCTTTGAAGCCCGACTCATTGCTCAGAAGTTCGTCACCTTTAATTTGTGAGTTTGGCTCAACGTCCAAAAAGTTCTCACAACTTGTCAACATCAGCAATCCGGTTGCCAATATTGCAATAGGTTTTGTTATATTATGTATCTTCATACTTCAATGGTGTTAATATTAGAATGTTGCAGACAGAGCTACAGAGCAGTTACGAGCAAATGGATAGCTTGTTCCACGCTCTGTTTTAACTGTAGAGATTCTACAAATATCATTCATATAGAAATTAACTTTTAATCTCTCAAATCCAATCTTTCTGATATTGATAAACTTAAAGTCGTAATATAAATTTAATGATGAGAACTGAAGTTCATTGTTCTTTTCAATAAATCTTGATGTTGCGTAAGTTGTTGTCGGTGTAGATGTAATCTTCTTAAATGTAGCAATATCACCAGGATTTTGCCATGTGCTTGAGAATACACGTCTATCAACGTTATATGCTACGTCAACATTCTCAACCTTGTCAACCAATGTTTGGTTGTAGTAGTCTCCTCCTAATTTGTAGCTGAATGAGATATTGAATCCGAATCCTCTGTACTCTCCACTTACTCCAAAGTTACCGTGTACTTTGTGGTTTGAATCTCCTCCCACAATATAGTCGTCAGAACTCCAATTGTATGTTGTTGAGCCATCCTTTTTAACGAATAACTCACGTCCGGTAATTGGATCTATACCCAATGATTTAACAACCCAAATAACACTCATTGATTGTCCCTCCTCATAACGAGTCAATGGAGCGGTTGTGTTATTTGCATCCTGAGAGTCGTTGAATGATTTAAGAGCATCGCTGATGTTTTGAATCTCATTGCGGTTGTGTCCCAATGTTCCGTTCAAGTTGATATAAGCCTGTTTCTTAGGATTGTTATATACTCGCCAGTTGATAGTCGCATCGATACCCTTATTTACAACATTACCCAAGTTTCCTGTATAGCTTGTGAATCCTGCAGAAGTTGGAAGTGTAATTGGAATTAACTGATCCTCTGTGGTACTTACGTATCCGTCAATACGCATATTTAGGTTATTGGCAATACCCAAATCCAATCCAATGTTGATATCCTGTGTCTGTTGCCACTTTAACTCGTCGTTAGCAAGTGCCATCAAGTATGCTCCACTAATGTTATCGTACATGAGATCTTGATAGAACTTATAAGTGCTCATCGCCTGATATGGGTTGAAACTCTGGCTACCTGTGTATCCAATAGAACCACGCAGTTTAAACTGTGTTAACCATGCTGCATTCTCCATAAAGTGCTCTTTGTGAAGATTCCATCCAAGTCCTGCTGCCCAGAATGTTCCCCAACGCTTGTTGGCTCCGAAGATAGAAGATCCTGAAGTACGGAAGCTTAAGTCAGCCAAGTAACGGTCATCATATGAGTAGTTTGCTGCCCCAATGAATCCAATCTCATGGGTAATTGACTCGCTTCCTGTTGGAACACCGTTGTCTGCGTATTGTTTAGCAAATGTAATGTGGTCAACACGGTTGTTCATGAATCCCCATGCAGTCATTCCTACATTATCAGAATTCGATGTTGCAAGGTTATATCCGGCATTAAGGAAAATCATGTGCTTTTTGATTGTCTTTGACCAGTTTGCAGTCAAATCGACAGACAAACGCTCTGACACTCCATTTGTTTTGGTGTAACTACCGCGTTTGTAGTACATGTCTCCGGTCCACTCATTAAATGAGGTGTGGTTTCCAGGCAAGAAGTTGTCACTTGAACTTGTCTGATATGTGTATCCCAAACGTCCTGTCAAACGAAGATTCTTATGTGCCTGCCACTCAATGTAGAAGTTCTCGGTTATCTCGGTGTATCTTGACTCGTTCTTTGTTCCCAATGTTGCATTGTATAATGGGTTGTAGTAGATACGAGCAGCAGCACCATAACCTGAAGGCTGGAATTGTCCCAATACCTTGTTTATATTACCATTCTCGTCGTATGGTTTGTAGTATGGGTTCAAACGTGCATACTCTGAGAATGATCCGTATGGAGACTCAAATGCCTTATTGTGTGTAACACTCAATGAGTTTCTGAACATTAAATTCTTTACTCTATAAGACAAGGTAATGTTTCCCTGCATTGTTGTACGGTCAGAACCCTTCATTGCTCCTGCAATGTTGTTGTACATAATGGTAGCTCCGTAACGCATGGCCTCGTCTCCTCCCTCAAAGAATAGGGTGTGCTTGTTACCAACACCAACGCGTAATGGTTTCTCTAACCAGTATGTGTTTACTCCAGACTCAACGTTCTTAAGAAGTTCGTTGTATTGCTCGTCAAGAGCCTGCTGATATGAAGGTGATGATGATGTATAACGACCTGCGTTTAACTCAACCTCCAACTTCTCGCGTGCGTTGGTCAAATCGTATGATGTAAGATCTGGCATCTCAACGCTAACGTTACCCTGGTAGTTTACGCGCAATGCTCCTGATGTTGGGGCAACAGTCTCGATAACGACAACTCCGTTTGCAGCCTTGGAACCATAAATGGCTTTAGCAGCGGCATCTTTCAAAATGGTTACCGATGCTACACGGTTCATATCCAAGTCAAATACTGCAGTCTTGGTTGTCTCGAATCCGTCAAGGATAAACAAAGGCTCGTTGGGGTTACCATCATACTCTCCTTGCAATCCTGCAAATGATGACTTACCACGAATGTTAATCTCGTTGAACTGGTTAGGGTTTGATCCCAACTCGTAGCTATCACCAACAATGAATGCAGGATCAATATTCTTCAAACTCTCAATAACGTTTTGGTTACCAATAGCCTGCAACTCCTTAGCGGTAACGGTGACGGCACTTCCTGTAAAGCTCTCCATTGAACGGTTGAAGTAACCGGTTACAACTGTCTCTTTCAGCAATTGCGAAGTTTCTGCCAATGTTACCTCCAGGGGTTTGGTTGGGTTTGAAACCTTTACCTCTTTGGTTTCGTAACCAATACTTGAAACCACAATTACTGTATTTGGGGTCCAAGGACAGTTAAGCTCAAATTTACCATCAAGGTCGGCTGCAATTCCGATAGTTGGTGCATCTTTCAAATAGACAGATGCTCCGATGACAGAGAGTCCGTTTTCATCTATTACAGTTCCCTTGATTGTAACCAATGGCATGGTTTGGGAACTCTGGACAGAAGTGGCCGATGTCGGTGTCATGCCAACAGCACGCACACTTCTTGTAGAATCTTGTTGCGCAAAGACAGAATTAAGTCCTATGAGCAACATTGTGGCGGTAAGGCATGCTATACGCGCCAACTTTTCATGTAATTTTCTCATTCGGCGATTTTTATTCATTAATACTCATTTGATACATTTTAGCGCGTAAAATTAATAATATTGCCCCGATGTAGGAAAGAAAATTAACTTAAATTGCTTGAAAAAACTGTGTTAATTTCTTATTTATTGTGTTACAGAATGTTAAAATGTCAAAATTGACAATAATTTACCCCGAATTTTATTGATTCGGGGTATTTTATTCGGTAGTTTGACACTTACTTTTTCGAAATATTTTAACAGAAAGCCCTCTGCGGGC
>CAZMOG010000071.1:0-10066 GCA_964567845.1 uncultured Odoribacter sp.
TGACAACAAAGATATAGATTTTTATTTATCCCCACACCTTTTTGCTACTGAGCCCTTTTTGCTACTGAGCCCAAATGACTTTGATATGAAAAATTTTAGAGGGTTAAGAGCGGTTATTTTAGCATTAACTGCTGGCTTAAGCATGTTATCATGTTCAAGCGAAAATGAGTATGCTCCTAATGATGATGAAAAGGATTTTTACACAGTACAGTTAGGAATGGGAGGTGAGTGGGATGTTTCATATGCACCACTTTCTCGTGCAACAACTAATGACCTTTATGGCGTTCAGGTTTACTCAACTCCGGATATAGAATTGGAGGAGGGCGAAACCACTACTTGGACAAAATATGCTTATGGATTATTTGACGATCCTGATGCACTAAGCATAAATCTTTTGAAAGGATATAAATATAAATTTGTCGCTACCATCGTGGTTGATGGAAAAGAAAAGCTATACTACTATTCACCAGATGCAGTGTCTCCAGAGAAACATGGTTATTTCGAACCGTTTAGGAGATGGGTTAATGATGCTACTGATATAATGAGTTCGTTCACATATAGCGGTGAATTTTATTTAGCAGCCTTATTTGAAGGATATTCTAGAACGAAAGACGGTCCTTATGATCGTCCTAACTACGACCGATATTATGGAGAATTAGAGAATTATATTCCCAGTGCTGAAAATCCATCAATGACTATTCCTATGAAGCGTACAAGTTTTGGCGCCAAATTTATTGCAAAAGGTAAAGCTATCAATAATGGCACAGTAGAAATTTCGATAACTGGTGCACCTATTATGAATTTAACGCCAACAGATGAGACAAATTATATTTTTGATATATTTACATTTAAGAATGTTAAAAGTGCTTGGGCTTCTACAACTCAATATTCTGAAACAATACCTGTAACTATAAATTGGTGTCGAACAGACGGAACAACAGTACCTCTTGGAACTCATGATATAACTTTTAAGAGAAATACTACAACCGTAGTGAATGTAGAGGTTGTAAATGATGCTTCGGATACAGGCATTGGCTTTGAAATAACGGAAACGGGTGATATGACTGAAGATGAAAATGTAACAAACATTGTTGATGGAGAAATTGTTGAAACAGAGATTGAGCAACAATAATCACCTAATCAATTATATCCAATATAGCAACAACGCCAGTCTATCCAGCTTTGGGTAGGCTGGCATTTTTAGTACAAGGATGTCTTTGTTGTTAAATTTTTAACAAATTCAAAAAAGTTTATGAATGTTAAAATTATTCTAATCTCTTTATTATATTTGCAAAAAAACCAAATAACACAGCAATGAAAAGAACAAGTACACTATTCGGTGCGCTTTTTACCTTAATGATGCTATTCCCAGCGCTTAGCACATTTGCGCAATCGAATCAACAACAGCAAAGGCAAGTTGATCCGAGTAAACTGGTAAAGATTGAGAATGAGTATTGGAGGATATGGTGTAGCGACAGCCGCTTGGAATCGATAGTTAATCTCGACGATGAACTGTGTCCCGTTTTCCCGGGGCGTGCATTCGGAGATGTTCTTGTGAATTACAAGGTTAAGGATGGAATGTGGCAGTCGTTGTCTCAAAATCGACGTACATTTAAGTACGATGAGGCCAATGGGTGTGTTATCTATTCCGACACTGCTCTTGGAAAGACAGTTGTAATGACTCAAAAGTTCTACTTAGACGGAAATCAGGTTAAGTGGGATATTGAGCTTCAGAACTTCTCTAAATTCCCTGTTATGTTGGGCGATGTTGCACCTGCATTCCCTTGGTCAAAACGTGGAGGTAATATTGTTCAAACTCCCGATGAGCCAAAGCGTGCCAAGGAGGAGACCTTCGAGAGAAATTTCACAAAGCACCAGTTCATAAAGGGCGATAACTCGTTTTTGTACTATACACGTTATGGTGGTCAAATGCCAAGTTATGTGTGGACAGCGAAAGATGCACATTTGGAGTATTGGAGCAATGTTAACCGTGAATTCCGAGTATATCTGTATGCAGGAAAGGCAGGAGGCGAGGAGACTCGTGGCTCATGGAGACTTCCTCACACGTACGGAGAGTTGAAGCCTGCAGGTCAGGAGGGAGACAAAATCTCTTTCTCTTTTGCATTTAACGACGCAAGAAGCTACGATGAGATTCGCGACATTATCTATAACGAGGGAATGATTGATATTCGCGTATTGCCTGCAATGACAATTCCTCGCACACAATATGGATACTTCTCTTTGCATACACAATGCAAAATCGATTCTGTGACTGCCGAGTTCCCTTCACAGACCAGAATTGAGTCATTGGGATTGTTGTCAGATAATACATACGGATACAAGGTTCAGTTTGATCGTCTTGGAGAGAATCAGATCACTATTCACTATGATGGTGACAAGAAGACCTATTTGGAGTATTTCTCAATTCTTTCGCCCGAGACTATGATGAAGGAGCGTGCAAGATTCCTTGTTGAGACTCAGCAGATTAAGAATCCAGATCGTTGGTTCGATGGTCTTTATGGTCCATATGACATGAAGAATGGAAAACTTCTAACTCCCGACGAACCGGATATCTATGATCGCGTAAGAACATATTTCATTGCCAGCGATGACCCTGCATTGGGTAAGTCTCCATATTTGGCATCGAAGAATGTGGTGTTCCCTAATGATGAAGAGATTGCATCGCTTGAGTATCACATTGAGAATTTTGTTTGGGGTGGATTGCAGCGCACTGATAAAGAGACTCCATATCCATACGCAATTTATGGAACTCCTAACTACTACATTAACCGTAATCTGGATTTAAAAGATACACAGGGCAATTTTAAGCCGGGAGTACTAAGAGCATGGCGTAGCTTTGACTATGCTCACATGGTTATGTTGTACTATCACATGTATCAAATTGCCAAGTTGTATCCGGAGAAGAGTAAATATCTCGATGCTGCCGGTTATTTGGAGAGAGCATTCCAGACAGCCAAGGGATATTTCAATTATCCGACAGAGCTGCACGGAGATTACTACGAGACCTTTAAGTGGGGTTGTTATAATGAGTTGGTTATTCCTTTGTTGATCGAGGATTTGATTGCCGAGGGCAGAGCCGACGATGCAGCATATCTACAGGGATTCTGGGAGCGTAAGGCTAAATATTTCATCTACGATGATCCATATCCATACCACTCAGAGTACGAGGTTGACCGTACAGCTTACGAGTCATCATACGCATTGGCAGAGTGGGCAATTCAGCACCCAATGCAAAATGATGATAGCTTGTGGTATGATAACAACTACCATGTATGGTATTCACATCCGAATGTTACAAATGAGGCCTCTTGGGATTTCTTGAACAGACAACACTACGCAAATGTCTCTTGTCGTGGTTATTTAGAGACAGAGTGGAATACACTTGGTGCAGACTTTGCCGGTTCATCGGATGGTAGTGAGCACAGCTATATGGCCCGCATGGGAGGTTGGTCTGTATTGAACTACGCTTTGCGTTTCGACAAGACTCCGAACAACTGGTTGCCTTTGGGTTATGCAAGTTATTTGAACCCATACGGAGTTATGAACGTGGGTGACGAGGAGTCAAACTATGGATATTGGTATCCGGGTAAGGAGAAGAATGGTGCTATTGGTCAGGCTTATACATCGCAGAAGTTTGGAAAACCGTGGATTGGAACCGAGGAGAACCGTGGCCCATGGCGTTTCTGTGGAGAGGGCGATTTGGGTATGTGTGCAGTGACCAGAACTGCAACATCGGTATTGATTCGCGATACAATCTTCGATTGGTTCTACTATGGTGGAAATTATGAGAAGAGTGGAAAGAGCACTTACAAGTTGTACCCGGACGATGGTGTTCGTCAGGATTTGTGGATTGTTACAGGAAATTCAAAGGTACATTTGCATCTGAACCGCGATAATTGGAGCGCAGAGCAACCTATCGTTGTCGATGTTGCTCGCAGAACTGCTACAATTACCATTGCAAATGGAGTAGAGGGTGACCATACAACAGAGATGTGGATTGAGCCATTCAAGTGTAAACCATCGGTTAAGGATGGCAAGACAACTCTTAAGAGTAGTGCAGCGCCACGAGGAATGGTTAAGTACAATATAGCAGTTAATGGACCGGAGAAGGTTGTAACTGTTAGTTGGTAAGGTTTAATTTGTATGAATATTTGGGTCCCGGGTTAATCTCGGGACCTTAAAAATTGAGGAGATATGAAAAGGTTGGGCTTGTTACCTAAGATTTTGATAGCAATAGCATTGGGAATTGCTTGCGGGATGTTCTTTCCGGATGTTCTGATAAGAATATTTGTAACCATTAAGAGCCTTTTTGGAAGCTTTTTGGGATTTGTGATTCCGCTTCTGATTATTGGATTGGTAGTGCCCGGAATTGCAAATTTGGGTAACAAGGCCGGTAGGTTGTTGGCGATAACCGTAATCTTAGCATATGTATATACCCTCTTTTCCGGTTTTATGTCGCTTGGCTGTTGCCGTTGGGCATTCCCTTACATTATCTCCGAGAGTGATTTGTTCGATGTGGGGCAGGGCGGAAACTCATATCTGCCATACTTCACCATTACAATGACTCCGATAATGGATGTAATGGCAACATTGATATTTTCGTTTATGTTGGGTCTTGGCATAGCCTTTTGCAATGCGGAGGCTCTGAAACGCGGAGTCAACGAGTTTAGTGTGATTATCACAAAATTAATTGAAAAGGTTATAGTTCCATTTTTACCAATTTACATTTTTGCAATCTTTCTGGAGATGACTGCGGCAGGACAGATTACTCCAATTCTATCGGTATTTGTCAAGATTATAATTCTAATCTTCATAATGACAATAGTGTTGTTGATTCTTCAATTCACAATAGCCGGATTGTATGCCAGAAAGAACCCTTTCAAGCAGTTGAAAAATATGCTGGCAGCCTATGTTACCGCTTTAGGAACACAATCTTCAGCTGCCACAATTCCTGTTACCTATGCGCAGGTGGTGAAGAATGGAGTTAGCGAGCCTATTGCAGCTTTTGTTGTGCCACTTTGCGCAACAATTCATTTGTCGGGAAGTGTTATGAAGATTGTTGCGTGTTCGCTTGCAATTATGGTAATGGCAGGCATGCCATTCGATTTCTGGCCCTATACGGGTTTTATCTTTATTCTGGCTATAACAATGGTGGCAGCCCCGGGAGTTCCCGGAGGGGCTATAATGGCAGCCCTGGCTCCGCTTCAATCTATGCTTGGATTTGGTGAAACAGAGCAGGGGCTGATGATTGCGCTCTATATTGCAATGGATAGCTTTGGTACAGCTACCAATGTTACGGGCGATGGCGCAATTGCATTGATTATCGATAAACTTGCATCTCGCACTCCTAAAATGGTTGTAGAGAGTGATACTGCAGAGCAGACTCGGAAACTGTAAAGATACTTTCACTGTCGCGTTCGGCAGTCGAACAGAGTTCCAGGCCGAAGCGTTTTGATAATGCTTCGGTCATTCTTTCCGAACAGAACGGAGGCATAGTAGGACCTAATTTAATTTCCTTTATTCCCAATGACAAAAGAGCAAGCAAAACCGCCAACGAATTTTGTCCGTACCAACTTACAAAGTAGTTGATGGGCAGATTGTTTATATTTTGAATATGAAGAATTTTCTTCAGTTCTAAGACCATGTGAATCAAAGAGTATGTGTCCTCGATCTGACCTGCATCGAATAGACGTGGCATTCCGTTCAGATATCCGAATCGATGTTTGCAGAAACGGTATTTGACATCGCCCGCTGTAAATAGTATTGAGCTTTTGGGGAGCAATGAGGCTAAGTCCGAAAAGTAGGAGCGTGCGGATGATCGTCCATCCTCGCCCAAAATCATTACAAAGCGTTTAATATCGCCAATTCCGTATGCACTAAGCAGTTGACTTATCATGTCGGATAGTGAGCGATGTGCAAAGCCAATGTTTGTACAGCCTCGTTCAAGCGATGCCGGTGCGCGGAACTCTTTGGCAAAAGCAATAATCTCCGAGAAATCTTTTTGACCATTGTGGTTGGCTTGAATGTGTTTACAACCCGGATATCCGGTTATATTTGTTGTGAACATACGCTCTTTGTAGCTAAGCTCAATGGTTGGAGGAATTATATTGCCACCGGTGAATAGTATTGGGCCGTGAAATGCAGGAAACTCTTCGCGTTGGGATGTCCAACTTCCACCGTAATTGCCTCGAAGATGTTCAAATCTACGAAGTTCCGGATATGCATGCGCTGCAATCATTGATGAGTGAGTGTAAATATCAACACCCGAACCTACACTCTGTTCCAATAACTCTCTTAAATCTTTCAGATTATTTCCGCTGACTAATATTGCCGGTCTGTTTTTGGGGCTGAAATTTACAGAAGTAAACTCAGGATGACCAAAGTGTTCGGTGCGTGCCTTATCTAATAGAGCCATGACGCGCATTGTATATTGTCCGCAAATGGTAACCAAATCAAGCCACTCATCGAGCGAGATTCGTTTTTTCGTCAAATCGCTTATAACGCTTTGCATAAAGGTGTGGACCCCTAAGTCATTTTTACCGAGTTGCATGGCGTTGTACATAAATCCGGCAATACCCTTTAATGTATAAATTATAAACTCCTTCATGGCCCGTTGTTCTTCATGAGGTTCTGTCTGTATCGGGGTTATAAGTGCTGCTTTTGCAGAGAAGTCGTTGGCCGGGTTAGCCCATAGAACCTCCTCGCGGGTAGGAATTTCCAAATTCTTTGTACGACAAATATTGTATAGCTCCATCTTCAATTTCAAGCCGTCGGAAATTCGTCTTTTCAAATTTTCGCGGTTGTAATTGCAGTTGGATGAGGTGGTGTAGAGAGACTCGATAACAAAGCTATTGACTTTGTTATTAACCGGAATATTGTTGTCGCGCATAAGAGTTGACAACATGCATACTCCCTTAACGGTATAGATAAGCAAATCCATTATATTCGAGGTCAGTGCATCTTTGCCGCAACTGCCTCGTTCGGTGCAACCTCGCCCCTTAAATGCCTCTTGGCACTGGTAACAAAACATCATAGTGTAAGAATTATTATTGTTTTTCCTTATACACAAATTTTTATACAAAAGTTCGGCCATATGCAATTTTTTTTCGTAAAAGGGGTACAGGTTGTAAACAAATCAAGTATGCAGGAGATTTACATTTTAGCTCCGTTGACCTTTGTTGTAATATGTTTGATAATCGGAGCGGTATTGAAGTTCATGTTACGGAACTCTGCGTTGCCTTACACGGTGGTTCTGTTCGGTGTTGGTCTTTTAATCGGTTTTGCCGAGCGTAAGGGGTTGTTGAATGGAGTGCCCGACATAAAGGTTGCTATCGATATGGCGGGCGAGATTGATCCAAATCTGATACTCTTTCTCTTTTTGCCGATTCTGATATTTCAGGCAGCTTATGCAATGGATGGTCATATTTTTAAAAAGACACTTGTAAATTCCTCGCTTTTATCGGCTCCAGGATTGGTAATCAGTATGTTTATTGTCGCAGCTATAATGATGTGTGTCAATTTTTTACCGGGCCAAGGCGAGCTGTGGAATTGGAGCTATGCTCTTATGTTCGGAGCCTTGATAAGTGCTACAGATCCGGTTGCCGTTCTGGCAATACTTAATGAGGTGGGGGTAAGCAAGCGCTTCTCTACGCTTGTCGATTCCGAGGCGATGCTTAACGATGGAACCGGTATAGTGCTCTTTATTCTCTATTTTAACCTCTCTAAAAACATTCAACTTGCCAACTCGCCTTTAATTCAATTCTTGATAGTGGTTGCCGGAGGTGTTATTCTTGGCTACATAATTGCCCGAATATGTGTCTGGTTTCTGACACGTGTGGGCGGTGATGTTTGGGTTCAGAACAGTGGAATAATCATTGGAGCCTATGTTGCCTTTATGTTGGCACAACAATTCCTGGATGTTTCGGGCGTAATTGCTTTGGTGGTGTATGGTTTGGTTATGGGTAGGCGAGGACGCGAAAAGTTGCAACCTGCGACCGGGCGTTTCGTTGCAGAATTCTGGGAGCTTATGGCCTATATTGCCAATACGGTAATCTTTATCATAGTGGGTGTGGTAATTGCCACCCAGGTCGATATTACCCCTATTCATCTGCTCATTCTGTTTGGAATATATGTCGGAGTAACGCTTGCACGTGCGGCAATGATATATCTATTCTATCCGCTAATGCGAAAATGCGGCTATGGAATAACATTCCGCGAGAGTATTGTCCTTACTTGGAGTGGTTTGCGTGGAGCAACCGGATTATGTTTGGCCATGATGGTAGCAAACTCGCCGGCAATCCCCGAGTCAATTCGTGAACAGGTGCTATTCTATACAGCTGGAATTGTATTTCTTACTTTGATAATAAATGCAACAACAATGCGCTGGCTTCTTAACAGATTGGGAATGATGAAGGAGTCGCCGGCATCAAGAATGTTGGAGTACTCGGTAAAGGCAAAGGTTCGCGAACAGGCGATACAGTATTTCAATGAATTGCAGAAAAACGAGGCCCTGGATGGTAGTAATTGGCAAATGGTTGAACGTTTTCTGCCCTTGCCCGTACCAAAAGTCTATATAAGGATTAAACCTACCGAACTGCTGGCCTCGATAAGAATAAAACTGCTTGACAAGGAGCGTGAACATCTTCAGCAAATATTTGAATCAGGAATTATTACAAAGAACTCTTATTATCTTCTGATGGGGGCAATTAATGACCTTTACGATACCGAAGGACAAACCTCGCTTGCAAAACGTACCGAATTCTTTAATACTTTCCATGAGGCAAGATGGTTCCGCTTTGCACGAAAATATGGTGGTAAGTACATAAAACTTATGTACCGTAGTACAATTATGCAGTGGTACGATTCGGCGCGGGGAGTGTTAATTTTGCAACTCGCCTCAAAACAGGTACTTGGTGAATATATTGAAACCTCGCTCATTGTAAATGAAGAGAGGGAGCGACTACGGATAATTGCGCAGGAAATTGAGAAAACTATTCAATGGGCACAGAACAAAATGCAGCAGTTGCGTCGTGATTATCCGAGTGAATATATCTATGCAATAACCGAGAAGAGTGTCAGAATGTTGCTTGCTCACGAGAATGAAACGTTGAACCGTTTTATCAAACAGGGAGTGGTGTCGGCCGACGATGTTGCCGGTATTGTAGAGGGGTTTGAGCGTAGAATGGCTAATCTTAGTGCGCTGAAAAGGGAGCAAAAAATAGGAGGATGATTAATCATCATCCTCCATTAACTCCATCATGGTATATTCCTTGATATATGGTTTGTGCATTTTAGGCTGTTGATAGCCTCGCTGTTGACGTGGAGAGAATCCCGGCCTGTGTTTGTGGCTGCTTTGGTAGTTTTGGCGGCCTCGATTCTCGGAATGTCTGAATGGATTACGGTCTGTGGCTTGAATTTTTGGCCTTGTTCTTCGCTCCTCGTTTACCGATGCCTCGCGTGGGCGTGCAACCTTGACAATAATCAGACTGCCCTGAAGCTCTGTGCCGTTTAAAGCATTGACTGCCTTTTCTCCTTGGGTGTAATCCTCCATCTCAACAAAGCCGAAACATTTTGAGCGGCCGGTTTCACGATCGATAAGAACTTTTGCGGAAGAGACCCTTCCATACTCTTGAAAAAGTTGTTGAAGATCCTCACTTGTAGTGATAGGACTCAACTTTGCAACAAAAATATTCACATCCTATAAATTAAAAGTTACTTGATAAGATTACGCAGAGCCCCTGCAATTTGTTTCAAAAGGGGTTTTCTGACTAAATCTGCAACAAAAATAGTCATTCAAAACGGCTAAAAGTGGCTTTCTACCTAAAAAAATGGTCTTGAATGCATATTTTTTTCAAAAAGGCTTGCAGGATTAAAAAAAAAGCTCTACTTTTGCATCGCAAAAATGATGGTGCCATAGCTCAGTTGGTAGAGCAAAGGACTGAAAATCCTTGTGTCCCCGGTTCGATTCCTGGTGGCACCACAGCAAAGAAAAGCAAAACAACGTAAAATCCTGATTTTCAATGAAAATCGGGATTTTTTATTTCCC
>CAZMOG010000072.1:0-9891 GCA_964567845.1 uncultured Odoribacter sp.
ATCATAAGTGTTGCACCCTTACCAATCTTATCGTACAATGAACCGAATACAGGGCTCAATAGAATTGTTCCGAATGGAAGAAGTCCGGGAATAACACCCGCAAGGTCTGGATTTACACCATATTTAATAATCATAAGGTTTGTAGCGAACTTCAAGAATGGGAATACTCCTGAGTAGAACATCAAGCATAAAAGAGTAATCAACCAGAATCCCTTGTTGCTGAAAATCAACTTAAGATCGCTCAACTTGAATTGATCGTCGCCCTCTGAAACTTGCTCCTCTGAAACCTCGCCCGCAGCCTCTTTTGCAGCCTTTTCAATCTCTTTCTCCTTCTCAATACACTTGTCAACCTTAACATCCATTACACGATAAACCATGAATGACAAGAAACCAATGCAAAGAGCAGAAGCTCCAATAAATACAGGAGTACTTACAAGACCTGAACTCTTGGCAATTGGAAGTGCGAAGAACAATGCACATGCGGTTCCGATACGGGCAAGAGCAACCTGTAGTCCCATTGCCAATGCCATCTCTTTTCCTGCGAACCACTTAGCAATAATCTTTGTAACTGTAATACCGGTAATCTCGCATCCTACTCCGTATATCGCAAATCCAAGACATGCAATGGCTACCTGTGTCGGCAAACCGAAAATTTCACCGGTGAAAGAGCTCTCAACCGCGTACCATTTAATGGCAGCTCCACCAAACATAAGGATAGTACTTAACAATCCGGTGAAACGAACTCCCATTTTGTCAAGGATGATACCTCCAAAGAACAACATTAGTAGGAATACGTTAATGTATCCGTATGCCCCCGAGAAGATTCCATACTCAGAGCTTGTCCAACCCAATCCCTTTACAATAGATGTAATCTTTTTTGGTGCTGTTGTAGGATTTCCGTCGGCATCAACGGTGTTGATTGTGTAGGTTTGATCCTCGGCAATTGTAGCTGCATTGAAATCATCGGCAACTACAACCTTTGAAAGTGAGTCGATAGATAGATATGTTCCATCCTCGAAATAGATTAATTGTCCCTTTGTTGTAAGTGGAGCCTCGAGTGGGCCCATTACGTCGGTGAAGAAGTATGCCATCATCATTGTTAATGATACAATGAGCAGGGCACTCCATCGAGCAGCTGCACTGTCTCTAAGACTTTTGAATTTTTCTGTCATTTGTGTATTTGTTTTAGTTATTTATTTGCAAACGTTGTCGCCTATTAATACAAGCGTCAAATTTAGTGAAAATATGTGAAATACACAATACAAAAATACCCCCAGAGGTCTGGGGGTAAAACTATCAGTCAGCCTTTTGTAAGGCGTTATATTAGTGGTTGTTACGAGCGGTAATGATTGTCATGAAATCATCAGCTTTCAATGAAGCTCCACCAATCAAACCTCCGTCAACGTTAGGCATAGAGAACAACTCATCTGCATTTTTAGCGTTACAGCTACCACCGTAAAGGATTGTTGTATCGTCGGCAACCTGCTCGCCATACTTCTCAGCAACTACGCTACGGATGAATTTGTGCATCTCCTCAGCCTGCTCTGATGTAGCTGTCTTACCCGTACCGATAGCCCAAACCGGCTCGTATGCCAATACAATGTGTCCGAACTGCTCAGCTGAAAGGTTGAACAATCCCTCAACAATATCTTTCTTAACAACGTCGAAGTGCTTTCCTGAATCGCGCTCCTCCAATACCTCTCCGATACAGAAGATAACATCCAACTCATTCTCAAGAGCCAAAGCAACCTTCTTAACAAGAATCTCGTTGGTCTCGCCATAGTATGCACGACGCTCAGAGTGTCCCAAAATTACATATTTACAACCGGTTGATTTAACCATTGCGGCCGATACCTCTCCGGTGTATGCTCCCTTAGCCTCTGCAGCGCAGTTCTCAGCAGCAACCTCAATGTCGGTAGCCAATCTGTTAACATCTGCAAGGTGAATGAATGGAGTTCCAACAATTACCTTAACACCGGCCGGAGCAGCTGCCTTTACCTTCTCATTAACCTCTGTAGCCAACTCAATTCCCTCGGCCAAGGTTGTGTTCATTTTCCAGTTTCCTGCAACAATTTTCTTTCTCATGTTGTATTTAAAATTAAAGTTAATAAATCTATGTTCTTTTTGCCACTGCCGTACCGAGTAAAAGTACGAGCAAGGCAACTGTTACTATCAATTTGTAGTTTTGTGCTTTACTCTGTTGTATGGCGCACTCAATAACTCCTTTTTCTTTTAGTTTTTCAAGCGAGGGCATACTATTGTAGCTCCACTTACCGATTATCACACCATCGGTAATTGCAACCAATCCTGCTTTTGGACGCATCAAATTTTTTAGCCCCATCTCATCTGCAAGGTTGAATTCGTATGGCATATTGCCACTGCGCATATACTCAATCTGGCTCTGCAGGTTGCTCGAAGTGTATGCATAAAACTCCAAGCCTTGCTCGTTGCAATACATAAAGAGTTCATTGAACTCGTTTTGTATCTCAGGTGTCACTCTCTCCAAATTGGGTATGACCTGAATAAGGGCAGTGCCGGTCATCTCCTTATGGAGAATGGGCTCTATTTTTGCCCCCTCGGCATATTTGGCCATTCCAATAAGAGGTTGGTTTTCATAGCAATCCATTCCCACTTTGCAACCTAAGATAACGAGGAGTATAAACACCAAATCGCGTTTTTTTGACTCCTTTGTCGCTTTTAAACGGTCGCGAATCAAAAACAAATAGGTGGCAGGAACCATAAGAACGATATTCTTAAAGAATGTCTGCCAGTTTGTCAATGTTATTGCTGAACCAAAACAGCCGCAATCTTCAACCTTGTCTGTAACCGCAATAGCAAATGTCAAGCCTGTAAAGAGGAACATAATTGCGAATGCAAGAGTTGCTCCACGTTTGGCTTTGTAATTCAGCCATAGTGATAATCCTGTGGTAAGTTCCAGCATAATAACCACTGCGGTGGCATAAATTGCAAGATTGCTCAATGAACCCAATCCAAATGCATGAAGGTATTCCGAGATACTATAGGCAAATCCTTGGGGATCTACACATTTAGTGAAGCCCGAAAAGAGGAATGTTGCCCCTAAAACGAATCTTGAAATCCCTGTCAAAAACATCTATCCCTCAATAACTAATCTGATTAATGCAAAAACGGCGTAGTTTATCATGTCAAAGTAGTTGGCATCGATTCCCTCGGAAATAAGGGTTGCTCCGTTATGATCCTCAATCTCTTTAGTTCTGTTGATCTTCATAAGAATCAAATCGGTGTATGAACTTACACGCATACTGCGCCAAGCCTCATCGTAGTCATGATTCTTATCGAGCATCAACTTCTTTGCAAGGTTGAAATAGTGCAGATAGCGCTCCTTAACCAGAGCACGATTATCATCGGCATTTTCGGTATTGGCAACACCTAACTCCAATTGAATCAATCCCATAATGGCATAGTTGATGATTCCGATAAACTCAGGCACAACCCCCTCGTTAACTTTGGAAATGCCCTTGCACTCTATGCTTCTTATGCGATTTGCCTTGATGAAAATCTGGTCGGTAATCGATGTTGGGCGCATAATACGCCATGCAGTGCCGTAATCCTCCATCTTCTTTAAGAAAATTTCGCTGCACAATGTAATTACCTGATCGAATTGTTGAGCTGTATCTGCCATATTTTTTTTACTTTTGCTAAATCAAATACATTAAAGCGTTTCAAACTGCAAAAATACAAAAAATGGTTTAAAAACTATGGAGAATTGTATTGAAATAGACGGCAAAAAGATAGATTTTTCAAATAAAGCTGTAATGGGAATATTAAATGTAACCCCTGATTCCTTTTTCGATGGCGGATGTTACAATTCCGAGGTTGCCTTGCGCAATAGAATTGACCGAATTTTGGGCGAGGGCGCAATGATTATAGATGTTGGCGCCTACTCAACCCGTCCCGGAGCGCCTGCTGTCAGTGCCGACGAAGAGCTGAAACGTTTGGATGTTGCAATGGAGTTGATTCGCCGATACCACCCTAATGCCATTGTCTCTATCGATACATTCCGTTCATCTGTAGCTTCGGCCATAAATCGATGCTTTGGTCCTGTTATAGTGAACGATATTTCGGGGGGTACAATGGATTCCGAAATGTTTAACTTTGTTGTGGAGAGTGGTTTGCCTTATATCATGATGCATATCCAGGGAACCCCTGAAACAATGCAGAATAATCCACGGTACGATAATGTAACAGCTCAGGTTAAGGAGTTTTTTCAAGAGAGAGTCTCTTTGCTTAATGAGCGAGGCTTCTCGAATTTGATTCTTGATCCGGGTTTTGGTTTTGGTAAGACAATCGAGCACAATTATAAACTTCTGAACGAAATGGATTCTTTATTGGATTTAGGTTTTCCAATTTTAGCAGGAGTGTCAAGAAAATCAATGATTTATAAGCTGCTTGGAGTAACTCCCAATGAGGCATTGAATGGAACTACGGCAGTTAATACCATTGCTTTGCTTCGCGGTGCATCAATTTTGAGAGTGCATGATGTGAAGGAGGCGGTTGAAGCGGTAAGGTTGGTTAAACAGTTAGGAGTGAATAGTTAGGTGTGAACCGTTGTCTTGTCCTGAAGATAGGTTTACATATTGGCGAGTGTAGTGAGTAATGAATTATAAATTATAAATATACGAATAAAATTATGAGACAGGTATTTACAAGTTTAGTGGCTGTGGCAATGGTTGTTGTTGCAGTTGCATGTAATGGAAACGGTGTGACAAAGAGTGTAAAGGTGAACGAGGCTTATGATAACATCATGACTCGAACTAGTATTCGCAGTTACACCTCGCAGACAATTTCCAAGGATACAATTACTCTATTGTTGAAAGCAGGAATGGCCTCACCCACAGCGGTAAACAGACAGCCATGGAAGTTTGTGGCAATAACCGACAGGGCAATGCTCGATTCAATAGCCAAGGCATTTCCGTATGCGAGATTTGCAAGTCAATCTCCCCTTATAATTGTTCCTTGTGGCGATAATATGAATATGCTACCCGGGGATATGGCACAACTTTGGATTCAGGATTTGTCGGCTGCTACCGAGAATATTCTCTTGGCTGCAAACTCGTTAGGTTTAGGCGCAGTTTGGTGTATGTGCTATCCTAATTATCAGTTGATTAACTCGCTGCGCGATATAGCTCAACTCCCGTCATCGTTGACACCGTTATGCTTGGTTGTTATTGGTCACCCGGCTCAGAATCCGGAACCCAAAAACAAATGGAAAGAGGAGAATGTTCTTTGGCGTGAGTAATGGTGAATCAGGGCGATTTTGAAATTAACATCAAATCGCCCTGATTTATTATCTTAGTGTTGGGAGGAGAGGTTTGATGGTTTGCCATAGAACCATTCCCACAGTGACCGATACGTTGAATGAGTGTTTGGTGCCGAACTGGGGAATTTCAAGTGTTGAGTGGCAAAGGTCGATAACCTCTTGCTGAACACCTTTAACCTCGTTTCCAAATATCAGTGCATATTTTTTGCCCTGCCCAGGCTCAAAATTTTCAAGCGATATGCTCTTCTCTGTCTGTTCGACAGATAGAAGGGTGTAGCCCTCGTTTCGTAGTTGCTCACACAGAGCAATGCTATCTTTTACATACTCCCACTCAACTGCGTCCTCGGCTCCGAGGGCGGTTTTGTGAACCTCGCGGTTTTCAGGTGTGGGGCAAATGCCGCAAAGCCAGATTTTTTCGATACGAAAGGCATCGGCAGTTCTGAATACCGAACCAACATTGTTCTGGCTGCGAACATTGTCCAGTACTATTACTATGGGAACCTTGGCAGATTGTTTAAACTCTTCGGTAGATATTCTGTTTAACTCTTCGCTCTCTAATTTTCTGTGTTCCATTATACTAACTCTCCAATCAATGTTGCTGAAGTGCAACTGTTTACCTTGACATTTACCAATGTACCAATCTTGATTCCGTGGGCAGGGAATACAACCACTTTGTTTTGGCTTGTTCTGCCGAACATCTCTTTGTTACTCTTCTTTGATACTCCCTCGACAAGAACTTCGAAAGTTTTGCCTAAGTCGCGTTGATTGCTCTCTTCTGACCACTTTGTCTGTAGCTCGATAAGTTCTGCCAAGCGGCGTCCCTTTGTCTCCTCGTCCACATTGTCGGGCATATTTTTACTTGCCATGGTGCCGGGACGCTCAGAGTATTTGAACATAAATGCCAAATCGAAACCAACCTCTTGCATAAGGCTCAGTGTTTGTTGGTAATCCTCCTCGCTCTCGTTGTGGAAGCCAACGAACACATCTGTTGAAATTCCACACTCCGGAATTATTCTGCGAATGGCGGCAATTCTGCCCAAATACCACTCGCGGGTATATTTTCGATTCATATCCTTTAAAACCGAGTTGCTACCCGATTGTACCGGTAGGTGGATGCTTTTGCAGATATTGTGGTGTTTGGCAATTACGTACAACGTTTCGTCGCTCATATCTTTTGGGTGGCTTGTAGAGAAACGCACACGAATATCCGGTGCTGTTGTTGCAACAAGTTCAAGCAGAGCGGGGAAGTCGGTAATCTTGTCGCCCTCGACATGCTTGTACGAGTTTACATTCTGTCCCAAAAGGGTAACTTCTTTATATCCTTTACTCTGCAAATCAATAAGTTCAGTAATAATACTCTTTGGGGAACGGCTACGCTCGCGACCGCGTGTATATGGTACAATGCAGTAGGTACAGAAGTTGTTGCAGCCTCGCATAATTGAGATAAACCCAGAGATAGCAGTTGAATCCAAACGTGTGGGGCAGACATTTTTGTATGTCTCATTCTCCGACAGGTCAATATTTATGGCCTTCTCTCCCTTTTCAGCTAACTTTATAAGGCGCGGCAGATCCATATATGCGTCGGGACCTACAACAATGTTAAGTTGTTTCTCCTCTTCAAATAGACGGTCACCCAATCTTTCGGCCATACAACCCATAATTCCAATCAGCAGATTGGGGTTCTGTTTTCTGACCTCTGCAAAACCTCGGATTCTTCCACGCACGCGTTGCTCTGCATTCTCGCGCACGGAACAGGTGTTTACCAAAATTATATCGGCTGAAAATCTATCTTCTGTTCTTAGGTATCCCTCTTGCTCCAAAATAGAAGCCACCACCTCACTATCGGCTACATTCATTTGGCAGCCGTATGTCTCTATGTAAAAACTCTTAGTCATTAGAATCTTGCTCCTAAAGTAATTTTAATAATATCTCGTCTGTAATTGTTGTTTATTGGGGTTGCAACATAATTGTCCCAATTGTAGAATTGGGTTGTGTTGCCATACTTGTAGTTTGAGTAACTTAAATCGATAATTGCCCAATCTTTTGACCAACCAATACCACAGTTGTGTTGCTTCAAGTCACTCTCCTCGGCGTTGCGATATGGACTTTTATTAATATTATATCCGTAGCGCAGACTGAAGTGGGGTGTTAACTTGAACTCCAATCCCACTGCATAGTTCCATCGGCTTGTATATGTTGACCGAATTTGTTGATTCATTTCATTGTACAAAGGTTCAAAATTGTAGAAATCGTCGCCGGGTTCTGAGTATTTGGCTTTACTGTATGCAACATACTCTGCGTCGGCACTAACAATTAAGAATTGGCCAAATACAAATGCTGCACCAAGATCTGCTCTCCATGCCGTGCGCATTTTATAATGGTATGATGTGATAGGACTCAAATCAGAAAACCAGTCACCTTCACGTCCCAATGATGGATCATTTTCGGTGTTATAGTATGCATTAATATCAGCCTCTGCGTCATAATTCACCTCGAACCATGTCGGAGTGTGTATAGAAGCTCCCAATCTTAACATGTTTGTTGGTCTGTATATTACTCCGGCACTGAAATTGGCTCCAACTGCATCGTTGTGCTCCCATGTGTAGTAGTCATAGTAATCCAATCCGCTTGGAGCATCTAAAGGTGCTGCCTCGCGGTAAAGCGATGTGTGTCTGTATGAAATTTGTTGGGCAGAAATTCCCAAACCGATATACCACTTATCTTTAATGTTAGCTCCAAATGTAATGTTGTATTCGCCCTGGTAGCCCTTTTCGCGGACACTTTCCGTTTGAGAGACCGGGTCTGTAACACTCTGGCCATCGCTAACATAATCCAATACAGAGAAATAGCCGCCGGCTCCATCGGGATTGATAAGATAGGTGTTATATGCCAATCCTTCACCCAAATCATTAAGATAGTCGGGATTAATTCCTGCACTTTGTGCTGCCCATACGTGAGTCATTGAGGTTGGCGATGAACCTACAACTCTCTTTGTTTCGTTGTTGAAGTTGTTGATGTTGGTATAATTTACACCCACATTGAAGTAACGAAGATCTGAATCTCCATATGTAGGAAATGTCATGACAAATCCCAGATTATCCATCTGAAAAGAGTTGCGTTTCGCACTGCTGTTAATTGTTTGTAACATGCCCCCATCATAAAACTTAGCCGATGAGGTATTTTTACCGATTGTTGGCGCAAGTGTAATGGTCAATTCCGTATTTCTGAAAACACCTACTCCTGCAGGGTTTTTGCTCAATGAACTTGGATCGCCTCCAAGAGCAGTAAATGCTCCTCCCATGGCAGTCGAACGCGCCGTACCATTATTTGTTTGGCGTGAATATCTTGCTGCCTCTAATATAGTTTGACCATTTGCAATTTGAGAGGTTGCCAGTAATGCAATTCCCAAAATGGTAATTAATCTCTTCTTCATACTCATTCATTTATCTTGTACGACCAACTCTGCCTCCGCTTCCTCCAACAGATCCGGTAGCTCCTCCTGTTGGACGACTAATGGTCCCGCTTCTGTATGAACCGCTGTTTGTCGGTCTGGAAACTCTGCTTGAACTGCTATTACTTGGTCTTGTAACGTTAGCTCTGTTATTTGTCCTACTGGGTTTTGTAACAGTTGTTTTATTACTGTTGCTCGGTCTTGTAACCGTTGTTTTGTTGCCTCTGTTTGGCGAGGTTTCAACTCTGGTTCCGGTACCCCTATTTGTGTTGTTGCTTGGACGTACGGAAGTTTGCACCTTGTCCTGTTTCTTGGCAGGAGTTCCATTTCCACCAACAACACCACCGCCTACAGATGGTCTTTGGGTTGTGGCAGGTCTGATAATCTCGCCTCCCGGTGTTGTAGTGGGTCTCCACTTACCTTGATTTGGCCTGTGTTGATCAGGTTTTGGAACATTAGGTCTTCCTTGTGGGTTTTGTGGACGAATGTTTTCCGGGCGGTGTGGTCTGTAATTCGGACCTGGGCCATATCCGGGATAGTGTGGTCCATGATGTGGTCCTGGACCATAATGCGGACCGTAATGTGGCCCATAATGGTGATAATGGTGATGCCATGGATCATAGTGCCACGGGTCGTAGAACCATGGATCATAGAACCATGGATCGTAATACCACGAGGTAACACTCCATCCTCGTCCCAAATTATAGGTAACTCCAACAGGACCTCCAAATGTTACTCCAACTCTCCAACGATACGGCGAATAGTCAAAGAATACCAAATCCGATGAGGGGTATGGACCAAATAGGAAATCGGTGTAAAAGTTATAGTTACTGCTAGTAGGGAACCACCAATATCTGCCATTTGATACAAATACATTCCAATCGCTGCTGAACGCCATGCTTTCTGCAACATCGGCTCCGTTTGTCATGTATCCGAATCCATTAGGATAGTTTTCAATAACTCTATATGCACGATTTAAATCGGCATCGCTTCCATTCCATCCTCCTAACCAGTATCCCTCAATTACATAGGGCGAGGGTGCCGAGTTTACAACAACAGGAACTTCGTTGTAGTCCGGTTCCGAATTCACCACAACAACCGACTTGGTAGTTTTCTGTGGAGTATAGTAGATACCGTCGCT
>CAZMOG010000073.1:0-9758 GCA_964567845.1 uncultured Odoribacter sp.
TTTTGTATCAACGGTTTGGATTTTATCTATTTTTTTGATTGCGGAATTAAGGAAACCATTATGGAGACAGCCAAAACAATTAGAACTCGAACAAAAATCATTGAGGTTGCTAAGGAGTTGTTTGCTACAAGCAACTTCCTTAAAACCACAATGAACACTATAGCCCAAAAGGCTGAAATGAGTAGACGCACTCTCTATATGCACTTTCAGAGCAAGGAGGACATCCTCCATTATGTAATTGAAGATGAAGCACAACAAATTATCAGCAGATTAGAGGGAATTAAGGACTCCACCATGTCGGCTGATCGCAGATTAAGATTACACATCTTGACCAGATTCAATATTATTGACAATCTGGTTAGAAGAAATCGGTATATCAGATATGACTTTATCTATAATCAACTACAACTTGAACAAAGAAGAAAACCTATAGATATTGCAGAATATCACATTCTTCACGATATTATCAAAGCCGGCAAAGAGGAGGGTACCTTCTACTGTTCAAATACTGACGATTTTGCACGAACAATTCTGCGTATGTTGAAAAGTTTGGAGCAACCGTTTATAATCAGAAACAATCGGGTAAGGACATACAACATGTTAAAAGAGTATGTCGATATGCTCTTTAATGGAATATTAAACAAAACTAAATAATACTTATGGAATCATTGACCGCCATTTCACCTATTGACGGACGCTATCGCGACAAAGTAGAATCACTTTCTGCATACTTCTCAGAGTATGCATTAATCAAGTACAGAGTAAAGGTAGAGATTGAATATTTCATTACTTTGTGTGAATTACCACTGCCCCAACTCATTAAATTTGACCACGAATATTTCGAGGACTTACGCAAAATATATCAAAATTTCAGCGTTGCCGATGCAGAAGAGGTAAAAGAGATTGAGAAGACAACCAATCACGATGTAAAGGCCGTAGAGTACTTCATCAAACGTCGTTTTGACCAATTGAATCTACAACCATTCAAAGAGTTTATCCACTTCGGATTAACATCGCAAGACATCAACAACACCTCACTTCCATGTCTATTCCAGGATGCACTGAACGAGGTTTACTACCCTGTATTGGACGAGCTTATTGCAAAGCTTAAGGAGTTGGCAAACGAGTGGAACAACGTTCCCATGTTGGCAAAGACCCACGGTCAACCTGCATCACCAACCAGATTGGGCAAAGAGATTAATGTATTCATCTATAGAATTGAGCGCCAGTTGGAGTTGTTGAAATCAATCCCGATGTCGGGAAAATTTGGAGGTGCAACAGGAAACTTCAATGCACACCACGTTGCATACCCCAAATATGATTGGGCAGCATTTGGTAAAAAGTTTCTGAAGGAGAAGTTGAATATTGAGCGGGAGGAGTTTACCACACAAATCTCCAACTACGATAACTTTGCTGCACTATGCGATGGTCTAAGAAGAATCAATACTATCATTCTTGACCTTGACCGTGACTTCTGGACCTACATCTCTATGAACTATTTCAAACAGAAGATTAAGGCGGGCGAGGTTGGTTCATCGGCAATGCCGCACAAAGTAAACCCTATCGACTACGAAAACTCGGAGGGTAACTTGGGATTGGCCAACGCTATATTTGAGCATCTGGCAACAAAATTGCCGGTATCAAGACTACAGCGCGACCTGACCGACTCTACTGTAATCAGAAATGTTGGAGTGCCATTCGCACACTCTATAATTGCAATTAAATCAACATTAAAGGGTTTGAACAAATTGATTATCAACCCTGAGGTAATTGCACAAGACCTAGAAGAGAACTGGGCAGTTGTTGCCGAGGCAATTCAGACCGTTCTTCGTAGAGAGGCATACCCAAATCCATACGAGGCTCTTAAAGCTTTGACAAGAACAAATGCACAGGTAACCCAACAATCTATTGCAGAGTTTATAGAGACTCTTGAGGTTCCTGAAAACATCAAGAATCAGTTAAAAGAGATTACACCTTCTAACTACACCGGAATATAATGAAATCACTAATAACCCTCCTCAAGCGGTTTTGCCTGCCATACAAGGGGAGAATGGTGAAGAGCATACTATTCAACTTACTGAGTGCACTTTTTGGTACACTCAGTATTGTTATGCTTATACCCATACTTGGAATACTGTTCGGAACCAACGAAATGGTAAACAATCCCGGAGCTTTTGATATGAGCCACATAACAAGCTCAATCAAAAACCATTTAGCCTACTGGATTACCTGTTGTATCAACAGTTTCGGTGGCACCAACACACTTCTTATAATTGGAGGTTTTGCAGTATTCACCACTGCCTTAAAAACAGGATTCATGTTCCTTGCATCGCGTGAATTGATCAACATCAGAAATGGAGTTGTTCGCGACATTCGCAGAAAAATCTACAGAAAGATTTTAGCCTTGCCAATTCCATTTTTCTCTGAGGAGCGCAAAGGAGACATGATTGCAAGAATGACAACCGATGTACAAGAGGTCGAGGCTTCGGTCATGAGTTCATTGGATATGTTGTTCCAAAGCCCGATTCTTATTGCAGTTTACCTTGGAGCAATGTTATACATCAGCTGGCCATTGACTCTTTTCGCTTTGGTAATGCTACCTGTAATGGGACTACTTATCGGAAGAGTTGGAAAGAGTTTGAAACGCAAATCAATGGAGGGGCAAAATAAAATGGGTGATATTCTGGCCAATACCGAAGAGACTCTATCAGGCTTGAGAATTATTAAGGCATTCAATGCCGAAGATAGAATTGCCGAGCGCTTCAATGGAGAGGTTGAGGCATATAGAAAAATTCAAAATC
This sequence comes from uncultured Odoribacter sp., assembly GCA_964567845.1. Lineage (GTDB taxonomy): Bacteria > Bacteroidota > Bacteroidia > Bacteroidales > Marinifilaceae > RGIG9079. The sequence continues at coordinate 2,802 of CAZMOG010000073.1, forward strand.
GCCTTATGATTCGCCGCTCAATGGCACACCCTATGAGTGAATTCCTTGGAACCGGAGTAATTGTATTGGTACTTTGGTTCGGAGGTCTGCTTATTCTTAATAAGGTGGGAGGCTTAGCAGCCGAAGCATTCATTGGATATATCGCTATGTTCTACTCTATCATCAATCCGGCAAAGAACCTTTCACAGGCATACTACAATGTAGAGAAAGGTATGGCCGCAATGGATAGAATTGATGTTATCCTAAATGCCGACAACAGTATTAAAGAGAAACCGGATGCACTTTCACTAAACCAATTCAACAATGGCATTGAGTATAAAAATGTAACATTCGGATACAACGATGAGCGCAATGTACTGAAAAGTGTATCAGTAACCATTCCTAAGGGGAAAACTGTTGCATTGGTAGGCCAATCAGGGTCCGGTAAGAGTACATTTGTAGATTTGCTACCACGTTTTTACGATGTAAAAGAGGGTTCAATCAGCGTTGATGGTCACGATATTCGCAACTACAAGATTCACGACCTTCGCGAAATTATTGGAAATGTCAACCAGGATCCTATTCTGTTCAATGACACCATCTTCAACAACATAGCTTTTGGGGTAAACAATGCAACACAAGAGCAGGTCGAGACTGCAGCAAAGATTGCAAATGCTCACGACTTTATATTACAGACCGAGAACGGTTATCAGACCGTTATTGGTGACAGAGGCAGCAAATTGAGTGGAGGACAACGTCAACGTTTAAGTATTGCCCGTGCTGTACTTAAGAATCCTCCATTAATGATTTTGGACGAGGCCACATCTGCCCTTGACACCGAATCAGAGAAGCTTGTACAGGATGCATTGGATAAATTAATGAAGAACAGAACTTCGTTGGTTATTGCACACCGATTGTCAACCATCAAGAATGCCGATATGATTTGTGTATTCCATGAGGGTGAGATTGTTGAGCGAGGAAGCCATGAGGAACTGTTGGCACTTAATGGAATCTACACCAAACTGTACCAGATGCAAAACTTTTAACAAGAGAGTATGACGAGTGTTGATATTGAGGTTGACGAGGGAAAGATTTTGGGAAAAAACATTGGTTATCCAAAGAGCTATTGTCCTGAAATTATTGTACCCATTCCTCGCCATCTCAACAGAGAGATATATGGGATAACCGATCCCGACAACCTTTTTTGCGGCTACGATACATGGCACGCATACGAGTGTAGTATTCTTACCGATAGCGGAATTCCTGTTACATTCATCCTAAAGGTTGTCTATCCCTCAACCTCGCAATTTATTGTAGAGAGCAAATCCTTGAAACTCTATTTGGCATCGTTCAACATGGAAAGATTAGGCACAACAAAAGAGTTGGCCATAAAAGAGTTCAAATCAAGAGTACAAAATGATCTGCAACAAGCTTTAGCCTGTAAAGTAGAACTTGGTATATTCGAATACCTGGATTCGCAACAACCACTTACAGGATTTGAGGGGTATCAATGTATTGACAATCATCTTGATGCCCGCAATCTGACTATAACCCGATACACCGAAACTCCCGAACTTCTTGCGGAGAGTTGCACAAATGGAGAGCAACACTACTCTACCCACCTGCTTAAGAGCAACTGCAAAGTTACCAAACAGCCTGATTGGGGTTCCGTTTACATGCACATCAAGGGAGACAAAATTCCTACCATTGATAGTTTTATTAAATATATCATCTCTCTTCGCGATGAGAACCACTTCCACGAGGAGATATGCGAAATGATATACAAACGCATAAGCGACATGTTCCACCCCGAGGAATTGGCCGTAACATGCCTCTACACCCGACGCGGAGGAATTGATATTTGCCCATGCAGAGCATCGAATAAGGAACTTCTTAACAAGGTCCTTCAAAACGTTGATTATAACGATAATCCCACATTCAGGAGATAACCATAGAATATTGCGTTTCGTATAGTCTTTAGATTAAAACCAGAAATATTCTACAGACTATGAGAAACTTTATACCCATCACTGCCATCATTATGGCAGTCGCATGCTACTCATGCCAAAAGGAAACTGTCACAGAGAAGAGTCCTCGCCCGGTAAGAGTATCAAAAGTTCAACAATTAAACTACACAACTCAGAGTTATACGGGAATTGTAGAGGCCCAAGAGAGCGCAAAATTGGCTTTCAGAATGCCTGGTACCATGAGCGAAACCCCGGTAGGTCCGGGAGCAATGGTAAAAAAGGGAGAATTGGTTGCCGCCATTGACCCCTTCGATTACAATCTGCAACTAAATGCTGCCCTTTCGGCATATCAAACGGCTGAGTTTCAACTACAGAGAAACAGACGATTGATGGAGGAGCAGGCAATCTCGAAGCAGGAGTACGAGATAAGTCAGACCAACTTCGCTCAGGCAGAATCAAACTACAAAGCGGCACAAGAGATGGTTCGTGACACCCGTCTATATGCACCATTCGATGGATTCATTGAAAACAAATATGTCAATAACTACCAGAAAATCAGCTCGGGCGATCCCATTGTAAACCTTGTAAATCCATACGCCATTCAAATCAAAGTCATTCTGCCGGAAATGGCCATCAACTGGATAAACAGACCCATGAATATCCTTCTGGAGTTCGACACCGAGCCGGGAATCAGATATGAAGGTTATATTCTAAGTAAAATCGAAGCCTCGATTGAGGGAGGAGGAATACCCGTAAAAATTGCAATTAAAGAGGCCGATTTCAATCCCCTCAGCCATAACATACACACCGGATTCTCATGTAAAGCCACATTTATTGTTCAAAACGACAATAACAACGGAACCATTGTTCCACTAAGTGCCATTTGCTACTCTCCAAAAACAAAAGAGCCCTTCGTATGGGTTATTGAGAATGATGGAACCACCAAAAAGCAGCCAATATCTATCTATCGGGTAATTGGTAAAGAGAGTATAATAGTAAGCTCCGGCCTTACCGGTAACGAGACCATTGTAACTGCCGGAGCGCAAAATCTATTAGAGGGACAAAGGGTTACTGTTATTCAGTAGCCCCTCCCAACAGCCTTGAATATTCGCTTAACACCACCATAAAGTTGTAATTATATACAATCACATTCGTATATGAATCCAACCACGAGGCTTGAGCATTTATTACATCGACAATTGGCAACTTCCCCTCGGAATAACTGAGCGTATTTAATCTAAGATTATCCGAGGCTATATCAAGCGATGAATTAACAAAACGCCATCGCTCCTCCAAATTCCTAATCTTTAGCATTGTATTACTCAAAGCCAAAAGCAGCTGCTCCTCTACCTTCTCCATTTGTGTCGCAGCAATCTGCTCCTCGGTTCTATTCTTCAACTCAACTTTCTTGCGTTCCATAAAATGGAATATAGGTATTGAGAGTTTCGCATAAGCAGAAGGGAGAAAATCGGTATCGGAGTAATGGCCGCTCACCCCCACCCTAACCGATGGCAGATAGGCAGAATTTCCCAAACGGGTTGACAGCTTTGCTCCTTCATATTGAGTAACGGCCTGCATATATTCGGGAGAACGCTCAACCACCTCGCGATCCGTAATGAAATCAATAGGGACAAAAGGGGCCGGCAAGGTATCGCTAAGGGTCAACTCTATATCGGGAAGCGCCCCTCTATTATGGTTAATTTGTCGCATCGATACCCCCATAGCCTCGTAAGCACTGCTCCTGCGCTGCATGGCAGCTATCTGTTGTTGTTCCACAACCAACAAATCGGTTCTGCTAATTGCTCCCTGCTCATAACGTTTATTTACCAAAGCCAGCAGATCATTTACAATCTGCAAATAGTAATCGGCAACCATACACAAATCAGAGTTGGCAACCGCCTCCCAATAGGTTATCTCTGCAAGATATTTAACCTGATCCTGTTGCGATATTACACTCCATTCACTTGCATCGATATTTATATCGGCAAGCTGCATTGAACGACGTACGGAGCCTCCCGAATAGACATTTTGCTCTATCGATGCCCCAACACCGTATGAATCGGTATTATTATCGGGATTATAACTATATTCGGCACTACCGCTTAATTCGGGCAAATTGCCGGAATTTACAATTCTCCTATTATAAATTGCACCCAATTCTGTTGACTTACGTTGCTGCAACTCCGGATTATGTTGCAACATTTGCTCGCGGTACTCACTCAACGAAAGCGTAACCTGAGCATTGAGTGTCACTGCCATAAAGGCAAACACATAAATCAAGATAACCTTTTTCATATCAATGAGCCATTCTTAATGTAACCATACCCCGAAAACAGAGTGTATGTTACCGGTAAAACAAAAAGTGTCAACAATGCCGCAACAAACAAGCCTCCCATAATACAGGCCGCCATACCTCCGAACATAGCATCGAAAAGCAGAGGTACCATACCCAATATTGTAGTGCCTGAAGCCAGCATTACCGGCACAATTCTCGACACGGTTGCTCGTATCACCGCTTTTGTAGGCAACTCCTCGCCCATTAACTCAAAATCTATACGTTCAACCAGAACAATCGAGTTCTTGATATTCATTCCAATTAAACCAAGCAGCCCGAGCAGAGCAAAAAAATCGAACATCTTTCCGCTCAGAGCCAACCCAAGAACCACCCCGATAAAAATCAACGGAAGCATTAGCAGAATGATTACCGGACGCTTTATATCGCGGAAAAGGAAAAGCAGAATAGTGAATATCAACACAAAGGTCAGTGGCAATTTTGCAGCAAGAGCATTATTACTCTCTTGCTGTGTCTCCGCCTCTCCAAGAATGACAAACTCATAACCGGCCGGCAATTCTATCTTTTCAACACTACTGATAACACTATTAAAAGCCTGAGCTGTGTTAACCCCACGCACCGGATCACACATTGCCGACATAATCCTCTCTTGATTATAACGATTAATGCGATTATAACCATAATCAAGTTGGAACCCTTTCATCACCTGGTTCAAAGGAATCACCTCGCCCTTAGCAGAAAATATCGGAACACTCTTCAAATCTCCCAAAGTTCCACTATCGGCACGGAAACTCTTTACAATAATAGGCATCACCATATTATCTTGCCTATACTCTCCAACCTCTATTCCGGTAGTCATCATTCGCAGGGCATTCGCAGTGGCTGCTCTATCAACACCAAGACGCCCTCCACGCTCCTGTGAAAAATTCGAAACAAAGAGAGGAACTCTATTACCCCAACTACTCTTTATATTGGTAACCAGACTATTATTATTCATTGAATCGAGCAGAATGTTGGTATATCTTTCAAGAGTATCGATACTCTCGCCCCAAACTCCAATCTCGATTACCGACTCGACTGCAGGCGATAACTTAAAGAGTGAACTCTTCATCATTACATCGGGGAATGAATCTCGAACATAGCTATTAAACCGCTCCTCTACCTCGGCACTATACCGCTTATCCTTCAACTCTACCAGAATATTACCGAAATTGGGCATAGGACCGAATGAAGTACTGGCCAAATAGTAGCGCAAAGGCGATGCTCCACAACTCATAGAGACATTCTCCACCTCGGACTGTGCCATAAGGTAATCACACATAGTACCAAGTGTTGCCTGAGTATTTCTAATTGAATACCCCTCGGGCATAAAGCAATCCGCGCGGAAGTACGGCTTATCCATATTCGGGAAGAAATTTTGAGGCAATCTGCCCATAAGTATAAGCGAGGCCAAAAACAGAGCAACCACTCCGCAAACAACACCCACTCTATATCTAATCATTACATTCAGAACCTTGGCAAAACCATTATAAAATGGGGTATTATAGGGATCTTTATCATTTTGAGCCTCCCTTTGCTTTAACACTCTATACCCCCACAGCGGTGTTTGTGTCAATGCCAATATCCAACTCAATCCCAACGATACTGCAAGCACAACAAATAGCGGGCTGATTATCTCGGAAACTGAACTCTCGGCCAAATACAAAGGCAAAAACGATATAACAGCAATAAGAGTTGCTCCAAACAAACCCCACATTGGTTCAATGGCACCATTTACCACCGCTCTATATTTCGGCACTCCCCGCTTCATTGCAATAATGGCATTATCGGTAACCACAATTGCATTATCAACCAACATTCCCATGGCAATGATAAATGCGGCAAGCGAAGTTCTGTTCAAACTGCCACCGAACAGCTCCATAATCAAAAGGGTTCCTCCTATTGAAAAAATTAATGACGAGCTAATCACAATGCCAGGCCTTAATCCCATCACCAACAAGATAATCAATGCCACAATCGCTACCGACTCAAGCAAATTCACCAAAAAACCAACATTCGCCTCTTGTGCAATCAAATCTTCGGGATAGAGCGAAGTTAATGAGAAACCCTCGGGAAGCCCTGCTAAAATATCATCTAACTTTTCGCGAACTGCCGTACCTACCTTTACAACATCATAGTTATCATCGGTCGATACTCCAATACCCACCGCCTTTTCGCCATTAACCCTCATCAAAACCGTTGCCGGCTCGGCATAACCATGAACCACCTCTGCAATATCGCCAAGTCTGATCTCTGTTCCCGCCTTTGTTATTACTATCTGATCCTTTATATCATTTATAGACTTGAAACTACCCTCGGCAAGAACCTTTAAATTCAACTCTCCGGCAACCCTCTCCCCGGGATTCAAAAGAGCATTACTACTCTGCAAGGTATTGTTCAAATTCTCAACATCTATTCCATAATCAGCAAGTTCCGACAACGAAAGTTGCAACATAACAACCTCTTGTTGCAACCCGAAGAGTGCCACATTCTTAACCCCCTTTACCGATACCAATCTACGCCGTATCAATTCGGCATTATCACGCAAATCTGCATAGCTATACCCCTGGCCTGCCGATAATCCCCAGTACAAGCCATACACATCCCCAAAATCATCGGTAACCCTTATAGGCGAGGCCCCCGACGGCAACGAACTCTGAACATTTAAACACTTCCGCC
>CAZMOG010000074.1:0-9419 GCA_964567845.1 uncultured Odoribacter sp.
AAAAGTTGCGATGCCGGGTAAAAAGAAGAAAGAGATTGTTCTTACCGAGCGAATTATGGTGCGCAATGAAATAAAACAAATTAAGGATATTATTAAATTTTAAAATATTGACTAGCAATGGAAAAGAAGGGCGAGAGCATTAGTCTTATAGACTCGTTTGCAGAGTTTAAAGACGTGAAGAACATCGATCGTGTGACATTGATGCGTGTTTTGGAGGATGTTTTTAGAAACATGCTACAGAAGCGCTATGGAACAGATGAGAATTTTGACATTATCATCAATACCGATAAGGGTGATTTGGAGATATGGAGAAATAGAGTGATAGTTGCAGATGGAGAGGTTGAGGATGAGAATGCGCAAATTTCTTTGTCGGATGCTCGTTTGGTCGAGGCAGATTATGAGATTGGCGAGGAGGTTACCGATGAGGTTAAGTTGATTGATTTCGGCCGTCGCTCAGTATTGGCATTGCGTCAGAATCTCTCTTCTCGTATCATGGAGCTTGAGAAGGCCGGTATATATGAGAAGTATAAAGACCGTGTAGGTCAGATAATTGTCGGCGAGGTTTATCAGGTTTGGAAACGAGAGACTTTGGTTCTTGATGAGGAGGGAAATGAGTTGATTTTGAAGAAGGAGCAACAAATCCCTGCAGATTACTATAAGAAAGGTGATACCATTAAGGCTGTTGTGGCTCGTGTTGAGATGAAGAATTCAAACCCATATATTGAGTTGTCAAGAACATCTCCGTTGTTCCTTGAGCGTCTTTTTGAGAATGAGGTGCCCGAGATTTTCGATGGTTTGATAACCGTCAAGAAGGTGGTTCGTATTCCCGGAGAGCGTGCTAAGGTTGCAGTTGAGTCATACGATGACAGAATCGACCCTGTAGGAGCATGTGTGGGAATGAAGGGTTCGCGTATTCACGGTATTGTTCGTGAGTTGAGAAATGAGAATATCGATGTTATCAACTACACAAACAATTTGGAGTTGTATATTACCCGAGCATTAAATCCTGCCAAGATTGATACTATCGAGATTGATGAGGAGAATAAGCAGGTTAATGTTTATCTCCAGAAGGACGAGGTTTCATTGGCAATCGGTAAGAGCGGATATAATATCCAGTTGGCAAGCAAATTGATAGGTTATCAGATTGATGTATACAGAATTACCGATAATGTTACCGAAGAGGAGGATATTCGTCTTGATGCGTACGTTAAGTCGGGAGAGATTGATGAGTGGATTGTTGATGAGTTGAACAAGATAGGTTGCGATTATGCGAAGAGTGTTTTGGCTTTGAGCGAGGAGGAGCTTGAGAGCAGAACCGATTTGGAGGTTGAGACAATCCGCGAGGTTTTGGCAATCTTGAAGAAGGATTTTGACGAGGAATCTAAGTAAGGAGGTGAATAATGGCAGAGAGATTAAGTAAAGTTGCAAGGGAATTGAATGTAGGTATAAATACTCTTATAGAGTTCCTGCATAATAAAGGTGAGGATGTATCTTCGAATCCCAATACTAAATTGACAGATGAGCAGTATGCAATGGTTGCAAAGCAATTCTCGTCAGATAGTGAGGTTATGCGCGAATCAAAGAAATTTGATTTGAAAAACTCCCGAAAAGAGAAAAAGGTTGTGGCAATCGAGGAGTCGTCGCAAGAGGTGTTTAAGCCTGTTAAGGAGAATGTTCCTGAGCGAGGCCCGAAGGTTGTAGGTAAGATTGATTTGAATGCAAAACCTGTAAAGAGTCAACAGGCTCCAAAGGCTGAAGCAAAACCTGAGCCTAAATCAGAACTAAAACCTGAGCCCAAACAGCAGGTTGTTATGTCTGAACCTGTTGCAGTACCGGAGGTTAAGGTGGAGCAGAAAAAGGAGCAACCTGACAGTTCTAAGAATCAGGTTAAAGTTATTGGAACTATTGATTTGGATGCTTTGAATCAAAGAACCAGACCTCCAAAGAAGAGCAAGCAGGAGAAGGAGAAGGCTCGTCGCGAGCAGATGAAGGCTCGTCAGGCAGCAGCGGCTCCAAAATCGGCACATGGAGGCTCAGAGCAGAATAATCAACCGTCCGAGAAGAAAAAGAAGAAGGTGATACATGGCGAGAAGGTAAATGTTGATGCTGTAGTGTCATCGAAAGAGGGTGTTAAGGATAAGCACAAAGGAAATAAAGAGAATAACTTCAACAGAAACGAGGATGGTAAGCGTAAACTCGGTAAGTTAAAGAAGAAAAAGAACGAGAAGATCGAGTTTACAGGCGAGGATATTGATCGTCAGATTAAGGATACTTTCTCAATGTTGGGAAGCCGTGGAAAGTCGCAGGCATCTAAACACAGAAGAGATAAACGCGATGCTTTCCGTCAGCAACTTCAAGAGGAGTTGGAAATCCAGGCGGTAGAGGATAAGACATTGAAACTTACCGAGTTCGTTACTGTTTCAGAGTTGGCAACAATGATGAATATCGGAGTGAATGAAATTATCTCAGCATGTATGTCGCTTGGTTTGTTTGTGTCAATCAACCAGCGTTTGGATGCAGATACAATCAATGTTGTTGCCGAGGAGTTTGGTTTCAGTGTTGAGTTTGTAAGTGCAAGTATTCAGGAGGCTATCGAAGAGGAGGAGGATAGTGAGGAGAATATGATACCACGTCCACCGATTGTAACAGTAATGGGACACGTTGACCACGGAAAGACCTCGCTTCTTGATCATATCCGTAAAGCTAATGTTATTGCCGGTGAGGCAGGAGGTATTACCCAGCACATCGGAGCATACGGTGTAACTCTTGAAGATGGTCGTAAGGTAACATTTCTTGATACACCGGGTCACGAGGCCTTTACCGCCATGCGTGCTCGTGGAGCTCAGGTTACCGACATTGCAATTATCATTGTCGCTGCCGATGATAGTGTCATGCCACAAACAGTCGAGGCTATTAACCATGCTTCAGCAGCAGGAGTACCTATTGTTTTTGCAATCAATAAGATTGATAAGCCCGGTGCGAATCCCGAAAAGATTCGTGAGCATCTTGCAAAGATGAACTACCTTGTAGAGGATTGGGGTGGAAAATATCAGTGTCAGGAGATTGCCGCTAAGTCGGGATTGAATGTAGATGAGCTGTTGGAGAAGGTTCTTCTTGAGGCTGAAATGCTTGAGTTGAAGGCTAACCCAAATAAGAATGCAGTTGGTTCAATTATCGAGTCCTCGCTCGATAAAGGTCGTGGATATGTTGCAACCGTGTTGGTTCAATCGGGAACTTTGAAGGTTGGCGATGTAATCTTGGCGGGTCAGTACTATGGACACGTTAAGGCCATGTTTAATGAGCGAGGCCAGAAGATGGAGCAGGCAGGTCCATCAGAGCCGGCATTGATTCTTGGATTGAATGGTGCGCCTCAGGCGGGTGATAAGTTCAATGTGATGGCTAACGAGCGTGATGCCCGCGATATTGCAAATAAGCGTGAGCAGTTGCAACGTGAGCAGGGATTGCGTACTCAGAAGCACATTACCCTGGAGGAGATCGGACGAAGAATTGCTGTGGGTAACTTCCAGGAGTTGAATGTGATTGTCAAGGGAGATGTTGATGGTTCTATCGAGGCTCTTTCTGACTCATTGATTAAGCTTTCAACCGATGAGATTCAGGTTAACGTTATTCACAAGGCGGTAGGTCAGATTTCCGAAGGCGATGTTATGTTGGCTGCTGCATCGAATGCTATTATTGTTGGATTCCAGGTGCGTCCATCAATGAATGCCAAAAAGCTTGCAGAGAAGGAGCAGATCGATATCCGTCTGTATTCGGTAATCTATCAGGCAATCGAGGAGTTGACCGCGGCTATGGAGGGAATGTTGTCGCCTGAGATAAAAGAGGAGGATATTGCAACTGTCGAGGTTATGAATACATTCAATATCTCTAAGGTGGGAACAATTGCAGGTTGCGTTGTGCGCGATGGTAAGATTGTTCGTGGCTGTAAGGTGAGATTGGTTCGCGATGGAATTGTAATATATACCGGCGATCTTGGTTCATTGAAGCGCGTTAAGGACGATGTTAAGGAGGTCTCTAAGGGCTTTGAGTGTGGTTTGAGTATCGCAGGTTATAACGATATTAAGATTGGAGACTTTATAGAGGCCTTCCAGGAGGTTGAGGTTAAAAAGACCCTTTCTTAAGAATTAGGAATGAAGAATAGGTAATCAGAGGTGTCGCATGTGCGGCACCTCTGATTTTTATAGTAGGGTTAATAACTCTTTTACTCCTTCTCCGGCCCCCTTTTCAATAGCGGTAATGTTATAGCCTTTGCTTAGTGTCGGAATTTTCGGGTCGATCACATATATGGGAATATTGCGTTTTGCATACATAAGCAATCCTGCTGCAGGATAAACAACCATAGATGTTCCAATAATCACTAGAATATCAGCGCTCTTAACCAATTCAATTGCTGGTTCAATCATAGGAACAGCCTCATTGAAAAAGACAATGTGTGGACGAAGCAGGGTTCCATCGGGACCTTTGGTTCCATAATTCAATTCAGAACTTTCCAAATCATAAATGTGGTCACTATGAACCATGCTTCTGCATTTTGTTAATTCTCCGTGCAGATGTAGAATGTTACTGCTGCCGGCCCTTTCATGAAGGTTGTCCACATTCTGGGTTATGATCTGCACATCGTATCTCTTCTCCAATTCAACCAAACCTTTGTGTGCAGCATTGGGCTCTGCCTTTTGTAAATCTCTTCTGCGTTGATTATAGAACTCAAAAACCAATTTGGGGTTTCTTGCAAGAGCCTCGGCCGTACATACCTCCTCAATACTATAGTTTTCCCATAGCCCGTCGCTATCGCGGAAAGTTCTGATTCCGCTCTCGGCACTAATACCTGCGCCTGTGAGAATAACAACTCGTTTCATGTTTTATTGTTTTATTTGTCGCAAGTTTGTCATTTTGGGCCAATTTTCCAAGTAGGGTGCCACTTTTTTGTTAATTTTGCAGAGAGTAAAAGAAAGATTTTATGCAAGAGATTTATACCGAGAATATTAAGATTGAGGAGTTTTATGCAGACTTTCAAGGTAAGCTGCAAATCAAATGGTTAAGCGATATATTGTCGAATATGGCCGGTAAACATTCAGTTCTGGGTGGCATTAGTGTGAAGGATTTGAATGAAATTGGCCAGACATGGATGTTGCTCCGATTACACGTAATTATAAATCAGTTCCCGGATAAAGGTGATATTGTGAAATTCAACACCTGGTCTGCGGCCACAGAACGCCTTTTCGCAGTTCGCGATTACCAGGTCCTTGATACAGATGGACATGAAATAGCTTATGGTGATTCACGCTGGATGATTGTCGATGTTGAGCGTAGGCGTCCCGTGCGTTTGAATGAAAAGGTAATTGATGGAACTACAACAACGGCCAAGGTAATTGCTCATCGGGATATCCCCCCAATTCTAAATGAAAAGAGCGTGCCTGATAATTTATCGGAGTGCAAGGCCTTTTATGCTACATATAGCAATATCGATTTTAATGGTCATGTAACCCAATCGTCATACGTGCGCTGGATTACCGATGCCCTTTCGTTTGAGTTCTTGTCAAAACATATCCTTAAAGAGATAGAGGTGGTTTATGAGCATGAGGTGTTGCCTGATACGCATGTAATGTCAACCTTTGAAAGATTGCCTGAGAAGAGAAACGATGGCTCCTTTGTCATTCTGCATAAATTGATTTCCGAAGATGGAGGAATGGTACATTGTACAGCCAAAACAATATGGAAAGAGAAATGAGTAAACACACAATTAAAGATTGGATGATTGCGGTAAGACCTTGGTCTTTTCCTGCATCGGTAATGCCTGTTGCGGTAACGTTAGGGTATTTGGCCTGGAAAGAGGTTCAGATAGATTGGTTGTGCGGAGTTTGGGCATTGATAAATATAGTGCTTTTTCATGCTGCCGGAAATACATGGAGTGACTATTTCGACTACAAAAGAGGGGTTGATGCCGATGATACTTATGGCGCAAAAACCCTGACAAGCGGAATGTTTACGCCCAAAGAGGTATTTAATTTGTCAATAGGGTTACTTATTGTGGCCTTGATTATGGGTGTAGTTTTAATGCTGCTTTCAAGTTGGCATCTTTTATGGTTTGGTTTGGCCGGAGCGGTATTGACAATCCTATACCCAAAGTTAAAGTACTCGGCACTTGGCGATATTGATATTATTATGACATACGCAGTTTTGCCGACATTAGGAACCTGTTATGTTGCTACTGGAGTAATTGATTACGGAGTGTTGTTATTGGCAGTACCGTTGGGACTTATAACCGATTCAATTCTGCATGCAAATAATACTCGCGACATAGAGACCGATAAAAGGGCGAGAATCTCAACATTTGCAATGAAAATAGGAATCAAAAGATCTGTGTATATCTACTGTATGGAGTTGGTAATCCCATATTTATGGGTTATAGGTTGTGTTGTTTTGGGCTATTTGCCGTGGGAGAGTTTGCTGGTTCTTATGGCAATAAAGCCTGCATACGATAATATCAATAAGGCACATTCACGCATTAAAGGAAATTCCGAGGCTTTTGCTATCCTTGATGAGGCCAGTGCCAAATTGCAATTGATGTTCAGTTTGTTGTTGATAGTATCGTTTGTTGTTGCTTTAGTGATAACTGCTTTGATGTCATGAGAAGTTTGTGGTTGACTATTGCGTTGGCGTTTGTTTTGTGGGGAATAATGTTTTCTCCGGTAACAGCACGCTATGTCAATTTCTGGTGGATGATGACAGGTTCGGCCTTAATCCTTTCGGGTATTTCAACCTATTTGAACCCCGGTTGGTGGCGAGGCTTGAGGTTCTCGCCTTTCAACATTCTTTTGGGGGTTGTGATTGCTGCGTCCCTTTGGGGAGTTTTCTGGATAGGAGAGTGGTGTTCAACAGCGCTGTTTGACTTTGCTCGTCCTCAGGTTGATAATATTTACGGAATGAAGGAGGGGGAGTCGCACTGGTTGTTAACCTTTTTGATGCTCTTTTTGATTGGTCCTGCCGAAGAGATTTATTGGCGAGGTTACGTTCAGAATTCTTTGTCGCAACGCTGGGGAGCAAATATGGGTTTTGTTGTAACAACCCTTATTTATGGTGTTGTGCATGCCTCGTCGTGTAACTTTATGTTGACAATGGCGGCAATGGTAGCGGGAGCAGCCTGGGGATTGTTATATAGATTTTTCCCGGAGAGATTTTCGGCAATTATAATGTCGCATGCAATTTGGGATGTAGCGGTGTTTATTTGGTTCCCTATTTAATTTGAGTGACCGGTTAGGAGTTAATGAGTGTAGCGAGTAAAGCTCCCTTATTAGCGAAAACGTAACGCAGTATAGTTGAGCAAAGTGAGTAGAATTTAAAAGTTAATATTAATATAATGGCAAGAGGAAAGAAGCCTTTATTGCAAGAGGTTAAGATTGAGAAGATAGCTTCCGAGGGTAAGTCTATCGCCTATGTTGATGAAAAAGTGTTGTTTGTACCCAATACAATACCCGGAGATATTGTGGATGTTCAAGTAACCCGTAAGCGTAAAAGTTTTATGGAGGGTTTTGTTACCGAATATCGTCATCTTTCGGAGTTGCGTTGCGAGCCATTCTGTACCCATTTTGGAGTGTGCGGAGGTTGCAAATGGCAAAATCTTCCATACGAGAAGCAGTTGTCATTCAAGCAGCAGGAAGTTATAGATAATCTGACTCGCATCGGCAAGGTGGAACTGCCAGAGGTGAATCCTATTATCGGTTCACCAAAAACCAAGGAGTATAGAAATAAGTTGGAGTTTACCTTCTGCGATAAGCGCTATCTGACCAATGAGGAGTTGAATAGTGGTGAAGAGATTATTCGTACTCCGGCATTGGGTTTTCATATCCCCGGAATGTTTGACAAGGTGTTGGATATTAATGAGTGTCTTTTGCAGGGTTCGCCATCAAATGAGTTGCGCAATTTTATTCGTGAGTATGCCCTCGCTCATGAAATGAGTTTCTATAATGTGCGTGAACATTCGGGTATGCTTCGCAATTTGATTGTTAGAACAGCATCGACAGGTCAGATTATGGTGATTATCTCATATACGGGCGAGGCTTCGGAGTTGATGCCAGGGCTATTGAATGCTGTGGTTAATAGTTTTCCACAAATAACCTCGCTCATGTATGTGCAGAATGATAAATTCAACGATACCATAGCTGATCTGGATATTAAGTGTTGGTATGGTGTTGATCATATCTTTGAGGAGATGGAGGGGTTGAAGTTTAAGATTGGTCCAAAATCTTTCTATCAGACAAATTCTGAGCAGGCCTATAATTTGTATGCCAAAACTCGCGAATTTGCAGCATTGACAGGAGATGAGATAGTGTATGATTTATATACGGGAACGGGAACTATTGCAAACTTTGTGGCACGTAAGGCTAAAAAGGTTGTGGGAATTGAATATGTCCCCGAGGCTATTGAAGATGCAAAGGTTAATTCTGCTATAAACGGAATTGATAACACAATCTTCTATGCAGGAGATATGAAGGATGTACTTAGTGATAGTTTTATTGCCGAGCATGGAGCGCCCGATGTGATTATTACCGATCCGCCAAGAGCCGGAATGCATCAGGATGTTGTTGATACAATTCTTCGTGCTGCGCCGAAAAGGGTGGTGTATGTGAGTTGTAATTCGGCTACCCAGGCTCGTGATTTGCAGTTAATGGATTCTATGTATAAGGTGGTTGCGGTGCAGTCTGTTGATATGTTCCCGCATACTCACCATGTCGAGAATATAGTGTTGTTGGAAAAACGTTGATATGGCAGAATTTATTGTGTTGACCCCTGAATTGGAGTCGATGTATAAGCAGTTAAAACGAAGAATTCACCGATTGCAAAGCGGTGGAACCATTGATAGTATTATTGGAATAGGAGTTGATCCCGGTAACCAGATTGGTGCAAGCTTTCAGGCATTGAAAAATTTGGCGGCTGCATACGATGAAGATGATAAATTGGCAAGAATGCTGTGGGCCGATTCAAAGCGTGAAGAGCAGATTGTGGCAATGTTTCTCTTCAAGAACAATTTGGATGCAGAGCAGGTTGTGGCGCTGTTGAATAATGCTGTTAGTTACGAGGTGGCTGAGTATGCCGGCTCTCAGTGGATAGCCAATAATATTCATGTAGATGATTTGTTGGATAAATTGTTCCATGAGGAGAATGAAATGGTACAAATCGCCATGATTTCTGCTTCTGCCAGATTGCTTATGTTGAAGGAGCGTGGAATAAGTGAAGTTTCGCAAGTGGCAGAACAGTACATAGTTCGTACATATTCAACGCATTATGCTGAGATGGTGGCACGACGTTATCGTTTCAAGTATGAAAAAAATTAAAAATCCTTAAATGTTAACCTAAAATCCGCAGCATTATTTTCAAACGTAAGCAATTAAAAAAATCCATCC
>CAZMOG010000075.1:0-77 GCA_964567845.1 uncultured Odoribacter sp.
AAATGACAAACAAAAGAAAACCGGATCAAAAATTACTTTTGACCCGGCCCCTTTTCGTAGCGCTACAGGGAATCGAA
>CAZMOG010000075.1:177-9344 GCA_964567845.1 uncultured Odoribacter sp.
CCCTGGTTTTAAGAATGAGAATCTTACGTCCTAGCCCCTAGACGATAGCGCCATTAAATAATGTACATTCGCTTTTGCTTTCTTAGTAGCGCTACAGGGAATCGAACCCTGGTTTTAAGAATGAGAATCTTACGTCCTAGCCCCTAGACGATAGCGCCATTTCCTAAAGCGATGCAAAGGTAGTGCTTTAATTCGAATTTACAAACAGCACGCAATATTTTTTTATCCCTACACCGCTATTTTTTACGTTCACCGAAGATAGTTGTACCAATACGAACCATTGTACTACCCTCATCTATAGCAAGTTGAAAATCTCCGGACATACCCATTGAAATGGTATCAAAGAAATCACTTTTTGCAAAAAATGTTGATTTCAAGGTATCAAACTCCCCTTTTATTGCTCTAAAATCGGCTTTCACACGCTCCATATCATCGGTATGGGTTGCCATTCCCATTACTCCACGTATGCGCACGTGCTTCATTTCTTGAAATTCTGCACCTTTTAATATGAGCGAGGCCTCGCCAGGAATGAATCCGAATTTTGATTCCTCGGCAGCAACATGTAGCTGAATCAGACAATCTATTACCCTGTTGTGTTTGGCTGCCAACTTATCTATTTGAGCCAATAGGTCAAGAGAATCGACCGAGTGAATCAGCGAAACAAAGGGTGCAATATACTTTACCTTATTGGTTTGAAGGTGGCCAATCATGTGCCACTCAATATCTTTTGGAAGAGCCTCATACTTCATGGCCATCTCTTGTGCACGACTCTCGCCAAAGGCCCTTTCACCAACCGCATAGGCCTGTTTAAGCGACTCAAGTGGCTGATACTTAGAGACACTTACCAAAGTAACCCCTTTTGGAATATCTTTTCTTATTTCCAATATGTTTTCTGCAATGCTCATAACAGGGCAAAATTACAATTATTTTCATTACCTTCGCACTAAATTCAAAAACAATAATGCAAAGATATTTTATAGAATTGGCATACGATGGTTCGGCATTTAACGGCTGGCAAATACAACCTAATGCTCCATCGGTACAGGAGAGTCTTAATAAGGCTATCTCTACCCTGCTTCGTACCGAAATCGAGGTTGTGGGAGCAGGCAGAACCGATACCGGAGTACATGCCTCATTCTATATTGCACACTTTGATACAGATCAAAATGTAGATTGTGATTTCTTGAAATATAAATTGAACCGATTTTTGTGCAAGGAGATAGCTATATATAAGGTATATCCCGTTCCAAACGATCTGCATGCCCGTTTCAGCGCAATTTCAAGAACCTATCACTATCATGTTGCAAAGTTCAAAAATCCATTTAATAGCAGATACTCTTTTGCTGCCCATCCGCTTCCCGATATTGAAAAGATGAACAGCTGTGCAAAGATTCTGTTTGAATATACCGATTTTACAAGTTTCTCGAAACTGCATACCGATGTAAAGACCAATAATTGTAAAATTATGCAGGCAGAATGGATTGAAACTGAAAATGAGTATATCTTTGTCATTAAAGCAGATAGATTCCTTCGTAATATGGTTAGAGCCATTGTAGGCACTCTTCTTGAAGTTGGTTGGGGAAAGATTGACGAGGCTCAGTTCCGCTCAATTATTGAAGAGAAAAACCGATGCTCCGCAGGAACATCGGTTCCGGGACATGCCCTGTTTCTTGCAAATGTCGAATACCCTGAATTTTAGGCGAGTGATACTACCCTAAAATCTGGGTTCCATGAGTTTTTGTATTTATCTGTTTTGAGTCATAAATCTGCTCAATAACTCCATTCTCATCAATGATAAATGTTGTACGCATAGTACCCATGTATTTGCGTCCGCACATCTTCTTCATTGCCCAAACCCCGAACTGCTCTACCAATTTTTTATCGGTATCGGCAATCAGGTTAAAAGGCAGATTGTTCTTCTCAATAAACTTTTGGTGAGATTTGGTGCTATCGACACTTACACCAACAACCTCATAACCTTTTTCACGCAAATCTGAATAGTTATCGCGCAGACTGCAAGCCTCGGCTGTACAACCGGGAGTACTGTCTTTGGGATAGAAGTACAGAACAATCTTTCTCCCCTTAAAATCAGATACTTTCATCTCTTCTCCATTCTGATTTACTCCTAGAGTTATATCAGGAACATTATCTCCTATCTTCATAATATCAATAATAACTTAAAAATCTTTGGCAAGTTAGTCATTTATAACATTAAATTGTACTTTTGTGCTCGGTAATTAAGAATTTTTATGAATAGAGCTATATACCACATTCTGGCGATTGCCACAATTGTAACCTGGGGAACAACTTTTGTATCGACAAAGGTACTTATCCAAAGCGGATTGACTCCCGAAGAGATCTGTTTGTGCAGATTTATATTGGCATATATTTGCATCTGGATTTTCGGTCCCAAAAAGCTATTTGCCAACTCCTTTAAAGATGAAATGATTCTTGCCACACTTGGAATTACCGGAGGCTCAATATACTTCTGGACAGAGAATACGGCATTGGAATTTCTGCCGGTTGCCGATGTGACATTCCTAACAAGCGGAACCCCCATCTTTATGGCTATAATTATGTCAATGGTATATAAAGATGTAAAACTTACACCTAAACAGTGGTTATACTCTTTTATAGCCTTTATCGGAGTTGCCATTGTTATCTACTCTGGAGCGCAGGGGATGCACTTCTCACTAATCGGAGATCTGCTCTGTTTGGGGGCATCGCTCAGCTGGTGTGTATATTCAATCTTTGTACGTAAACTTGGAGATAAATATCCTACCCTTTTTATGTCGAGAAAGATTTTTCTATACGGTTCATTAAGTTTACTTCCACACTTTTTAATTGACCCTTTCAATGCAACATTCGAGACTTTTTCCAAACCTGAGGTATGGGGAAACTTAATTTTTTTGGGAATTGTAGCAAGCATGGTGTGTTTTACAACATGGAATTTATCAATAAAGAAGTTAGGACCGGTAATTACTACCAACTACATGTATATCAACCCTGTAGTTTCAATTTTAAGCGCAATGATTATTTTGGGCGAGAGCGTTTCTCTGCTTGCAGTTTTCGGTTGTTTGATTATTTTGAGCTCAGTCTATTTGATTCAAAAAAAATAATTCTATAACTTTGCCCCCGATTTCGTTTAAGGGGTGCCCTAATATTACGGGCTGAGATCATACCCATTGACCTGATCCGGGTAGTGCCGGCGTAGGGAAAATAGAAAAAATACCCCCTTTTCTGTCTAATTTAAAAATTTAAATTGCAATGAAAAGGTATGCAGTTTTAACAGCACTCATGCTGAGTGCCAATGGTGTGTTTGCGCTTCAAAACGAGCAAGACACAGTAAAAAACATTAGTGTTAACGAGGTGCAGGTGATTGCAACCAGAGCAACAACCACCACACCTATTGCCCACACCGACGTGAGCAAAGAGGAAATCCGAAACCGTAACTACGGCCAGGACATTCCATTTATCCTTTCATCAATCCCATCGGTTCTTACAACAAGCGATGCCGGCAATGGAATTGGTTACACAACAATTCGTGTTCGAGGTACCGATGGAACAAGAATCAACATCTCATCGAACGGAATTCCTATGAACGATGCCGAGAGTTGCTCTCTTTTCTGGGTAAATACACCCGATTTTGCATCCTCGCTCAAGGGAATTCAAATTCAAAGAGGAGCAGGCACATCGACAAACGGCTCAGGAGCATTTGGAGCATCGATTGACATGCAAACCGAACTTGGCGGCAATAAGCCATTTGCCGAAGCAAACTTCTCATACGGTTCATATAATACTCAAAAAGAGACAATTAAAATTGGAACCGGTCTGTTGGGAAGACATTGGTGCTTCGATGGCAGATTGTCGAACATTATGAGCGATGGCTATCGTGACCGTGCTAGTGCCGACCTTAAATCTTACTTCCTGCAAGGAGCCTATCTGAGTAGTAACACAACCTTGAAATTTATCACATTCGGAGGTCAGGAAAAGACATACCACGCATGGGACGGTCTTGATAAAGAGACACTTGAAACAAACCGCAAATACAACCCGAATGGCGAGATAAAGGATAAGGATGGTAATGTTGTTGATTTCTATGACAATCAAATAGATAAATACAAACAGACTCATTATCAACTGCTTTTAAAGCAGATAATCTCGGCTAATTGGCGTATGAATGTCGGACTGCACTACACCGACGGACACGGTTACTACGAGGAGTATAAGAATCAAAGAAACTTGATTGAGTATGGTATTGAGGGTGATAAAAGCGATCTGATCCGTAGAAAAATTGTAAGCAGCGACTTTGGAGGCGGTGTTTTCAGTTTCGAGAACAGTGGTAATAAATTCAATACCGTAATTGGCGGTGGATATAACCAATATGTTAACAAACATTCGGGCAGAGTTATTTGGGTTAAGGAGAATAACGGTGTAGCTCCTGACCATCTATATTACAAAAACCGAAGCCACAAATACGATGGTAACATTTATGCAAAGACAAATTGGAGTGTTGGAGGCGGAGTTTCAATCTATGCCGACCTTCAATATCGCTATGTGCGCTACACCATTAACGGAGTTAGCGATAAATGGGATTGGCGAATCGATCAAGGCAAACTGCAAGAGTTGCATGTCGATGACGAATTTAACTTCTTCAACCCCAAGGCCGGCATTAATTGGGAGATTAACAACAACAATCAACTTTACGCATCGGTTTCTGTTGCTCATAAAGAGCCAACCAGAAACAACTATACCGATAATCTGCAAAACCAAACACCCAAAGCAGAGAGGTTAATTGACTACGAGGCAGGATATAGATTTACAAACAATATTCTCAATTTTGGAGCCAACTTCTACTACATGGACTATAAAGATCAGTTGGTGCTGAACGGTCAGGTAAACGAGATTGGCGAAATGGTAAGCGAGAATGTAAAAGATAGTTACCGAACCGGTATTGAATTAAGCGCAGGTGCGAAGATTACAGATTGGCTGCAATGGAACGCCAATGCCACACTGAGCAGCAACAAGATTAAGGGGTATACCGAATATCTTAGCGACGTGAACCAGGATTGGGAGGAGATCTATACCGAACAGGGAACACTGTCACAAACAACACAATACAAAGATAAGACAACCATTGCATTCTCGCCCAATACAATCTTTAACAATGTGTTTGCCATTGATTACAAAGGGTTGAATGTATCGCTTCACACTCAATATGTAAGCAAACAATACTTGAACAACGGAGAACACGAGGATTGTACACTTGACAACTATTGTGTTAATAATCTGAACATTAACTACATTCTTAAACCCAAAGGAATGAAGAGTATAAAGTTCGGAGTTGCCATTTACAACCTGTTTGACACCAAATATGAAACAAATGGTTACGCATCGGGCTATGCTGTTTACGAGGGGGATAAACTCTCTTACACCTCGAACTATGCAGCCTACTACCCTGCAGCAGGAATAAATGCTTTGGGACACATATCATTTACCTTTTAAAACTCATAAAACATGTTACTTGAAATTATCGGAACGGTCATTGGATTAATCTACTTATGGTTGGAGTATAAGGCAAGTATCTACTTGTGGATTGCCGGCATTATTATGCCCGCCATATATATATTTATCTACTATCGGGCCGGATTATATGCCGATTTCGGTATAAACATATACTATTTGGTGGTTGCAATTTATGGTTGGATTGTGTGGAAATATGGAGGTAAATTCAAAATCAAAAGCGGTAAAAACAGCAAACAAGAGCTTCCAATTACGCACACCCCCAAGAGAGTAATTCTTCCACTACTTGCAATATTTTTTATTACCTTTGCACTCATTGTTTGGATATTGAAAAATTACACCGACAGTACAGTTCCGGTATGGGATTCGTTCACTACAGCGTTGAGCATAGTCGGAATGTGGATGTTGGCCCGTAAATATTCCGAGCAGTGGTTGACATGGATTATAGTCGACGTGGCAAGTGCAGTTTTATACATCTATAAAGAGTTGTATTTTACCTCGGGATTATACACTCTCTACGCAATAATTGCAATTTTCGGCTATAGAAACTGGAATCGACAAATTGATAATGGAGAGCAGTAAAGAGTTTACAGATAGCTTTGAGCCGCAGGCCGTTATACTTGCAAATGGCGAGTTCCCCTCTTCCCCAATTCCCTTAAAGCTATTGGGCGAGGCCACTAACATTGTATGTTGTGACGGTGGCGCAAACGAGTACATTAAGCGAGGCTTCACTCCGACAGCTATTGTCGGAGATGGAGACTCGTTACACAACGAATATCGCAGCAGATTCCGGAAAATTATTCACACCATTAGCGAGCAGGAGACAAACGACCAGACCAAGGCCGTAAACTTTCTTGCCAAACAAGGGGTAAGAACAATTGCCATTGTAGGTGCAACCGGAAAGCGCGAAGATCACACTATCGGCAACATATCCCTGCTTATTGAATATATGCGAATCGGAATCAATGTACGCTCATATACCGATCACGGAGTGATTATCCCATGTCGTAACAACTGCACTTTTCAATGTTATAAGGGGCAACAGGTATCGATTTTCAATATTTCGGCCAAAGGGTTTAAATCCAAGGGCTTAATGTACCCTATTTATGATTTTACCAATTGGTGGCAGGGAACACTTAATCAAACCGAGGACGAAATTTTTACCATAGAGGCCGAGGGAGATTACATTGTGATGATGAGTTATTAAAATGAGGTATGAGGAATTTGATTTTTTGTGTAGTTGCAGTGATTATAACACTCACTACCGGTATTGAAACAAAGGCGGCAATAAACGATACAAAGCCCAAAACAATATCCCTGCTTACATGTGAGCCGGGCAATATGTTATACACCCTGTTCGGTCATACAGCAATAAGGGTTAAAGATGCCGATAGCGACTGGGTGTTCAACTATGGAACATTCGATTTCGACACTCCGAATTTCTATGGAAAGTACATTAAAGGTGAATTGATGTACCAACTGGCAGCACAACCCTTCAGCAGTTTTTATGGAACATACGACAGAATGGAGGTTGCTGTTTATGAGCAGGAGTTGAAGTTGGATTCTGCTCAACAACAGAGATTGGTTCGTGCCTTGATGGAGAACTACAAACCTGAAAACAGAACCTATCTGTATGATTTCCTTTATGACAACTGCGCCACAAGGGTGCGTGATCTGTTCGAAAATAACATTACAGATTCCGGATCTACATTCCGCTGGGCAGTTGCACAAAGTTCAGACATGACATTCTGGAATCTGCTTGATGAGAAATTGAGAATTGCGCCATGGTGCGAATGGGGAATACATACTCTTTTGGGCCAGGATGGCAACACCGTTGCATCGGCTCGCGAAGAGATGTTCCTGCCTGAAAAATTAATGCACGCAGTAAGCCATGCAACCATAAACGGTGAACCTTTGGCAAAACAAGCCGTTAAGATTATTGACTACCCTAAACGTACCGAGGTAAAAACTCCGTGGTATGTGAATCCCGATTTTGTATTCTGGGCATTGGCTCTGCTGATTATCGGAGGTACATTCAGAATGAAGCGTGTCAGATTCATCTCGGTACCTATGTTCTTTTTGACCGGAGTATTGGGATTACTGCTCTTCTATCTATCTGCATTCTCACTACACCCAATGACTAACCCGAACTGGAACATTCTTTGGGCATTTCCTCTTAATTTCTTCTTTGTTCCATTCTTGATTAAGAACAGATGGAGAGTTATTAATATCTATTTGAACTGCTACAACGGATTACTGATTGCGGGCATAGCCATTCTTTTCTGGACCACACCCGCTATACCATTTTCAACAATTCCGTTAATGCTTATTATGTTCTATCTCAGTTATAAGGAGTTGAGTAGCATGCCATAACCACTCCTTTTTCTTATGATTTAGAACTCGATCCGGAATTTTTGTAGCCTTTTTATCGGCATATACCGAACCGGTAACCCCCTCTAATTCCGGATCAAGAAGCAACTTAACAGCTGTCGATGCTCCACGCTTTGGCTGATAGATAAACGGCCGGAAGAACCAATCGCACAATTTATCTACCACAACGTTACCCATACGGATAATATTGGTGCTTACAATTCCGGGATCTGAAGCGTTTACAGTAATCTTACGCTCTTTAAGCTCTTCCGACAATTTGAGAGTAAAGAGAGTCAATGCCAATTTTGAATCGGAATAGAATACAAATCGGTTAAAACAGCTATTTGTTCTGTAGAATGGCTCCTCGGGAACCCTACCAATAAGATAGGTACATGATACAGTATTTACAATTCGCGTACCCTGCTCCATCATTGGCAAAAGAAGGTGAGTCAAACGATACGGACCCACATAGTTTACAGCCATTGTCTTCTCTATGCCTTCAATACTCTTTTCGCGATTCCAGCACAAGACTCCTGCATTATTTGCCAAAAGGGCTATTGGTTTGCCCAACTGCTTAATCTCGGCAACAAACTTATCGATTATTGAAAAATTTGTCAAATCCAATTCATGCGCAAAGATATTGGCATTACCACTCTCTTCGCGCAATTTCAAGCACAACTCTTCACATTTCGCAGGATTTACACAGGCCATAACAACACTATATCCCTGCTTGGCAACCTCAAGGACAATTTCGCGTCCCATGCCTCCATCCGCTCCCGTTATTACAGCTAATTTATTATTGTTATTATTGCTCATCATCTTTTTACTTTCACCGCACATTTATATAATCTACCCCCTTCGCTACATTCACTACGTTCATTTCACTAATAAGGGGGCTTTACTCGCTTCGCTCGCTAAGCAAATCTGCGCAAATCTAATCTACACCTTTTACACTCATCTGTCAAGAAATCTAGCCGCTTTCTAAACAGCTTGTGGATTTGCTTTAATTTGGTATCTACCAACCCCCAAACCCCCTTCGCTACATTCACTACGTTCATTTCGCTAATAAGGGGGCTTTACTCGCTTCGCTCGCTAAGCAAATCTGCGCAAATCTAATCTACACCTTTTACACTCATCTGTCAAGAAATCTAGCCGCTTTCTAAACAGCTTGTGGATTTGCTTTAATTTGGTATCTACCAACCCCCAAACCCCCTTCGCTACATTCACTACGTTCATTTCGCTAATAAGGGGGCTTTACTCGCTTCGCTCGCTAA